>NZ_VRVA01000083.1:0-25342 GCF_008039945.1 Methylobacterium sp. WL64 | reverse complement strand
CCGCCGAGGGCGAGGCCGACATCCGCACCGTCGTCGATACCGCGCGCCTCGCAGGCCGCAGTCCCTTCGGCACCATTCTCAAGACCATCGGCGCCTGAAACCAGCCATCAATGGCGTGGGTAATTACACGAAGCGGGCAGAATCCTGAGATGTGCCTGCGTGGGGTAGGCTAGTGGCGCTCAAGCACTTGCCAAAGTATCGGCGCGCATCTGAATAAAGTCGCTCCGGCTGCAGTCGCATGCTGACGGCTCGGATCGTCTTTTGTTTGCGATCCTGTCAAGCAGCAGTTCGAGGTCGGGTCGCAGGCCGAGTGCGCTGCGGTCGTGAACGGTTGACCGGCTTGGTCGCGCTGGTGGTGTCAACGGTCGGCATGTGCGCGGGCGCTGCCAATGCCTCAGCAGCGGGTGCGTATGCGGCGGCTCCCATCGCGGCGGTGAGTTCACCGTCGACGAGCCACCAGTCGGTGTAGCGGCGGTGCAGCGCGCCGGCGTGGTCCGAAAGGCCGGCAGCGGTGAGGGCGGTGGACCGCGCGGGCGTGAGTAGGGACGAACGGGAGTGGGCCGGCGGCTGAGTCGGCGAACTGATGGTTGTAAGTTGCGACCGCGGCGCGTGCGAGTTGGCTGTGCGCAGGGGCGATGAAGGCCGGCATGGTGGCGGTACAGGTGGTGCGCGGGGGCTGGGCGGTACCGTAAGGGGTATGGGTGATGTAGTCAGTCGGCGCACGCGTTGACACGTTGAGGCTACGCAGCGTTTTCGGGGAGTGTTAGGAATTTCAGGCGGGAGCACCGACCACGAATGAGCCCGCCCGTGCTTAGAACAGAAGCGGTATTAGATCTTAATTTTTTTAGTACTTACGCGGTGAGTTAGCCGGGAAAACCCACTAGATATGCCGGCGCAGGTAAGCTGGTGTTGCTCAAGCATCCGCGGCGGCGTTTTCATCTCCGAGCAGCCCACCTGTCCTGGATGCGGAGCCAACCAAATACGGCCGGCATGAACCACGCCTTTCCGGAAACGAGCGGCACCCACCGCGGCGGGCGGAAATCGAGGGCAGAGCGTCCCTCCTGATCGTTCAGGACCTGGAGCGCTGCCTTCTGGCCTGCCCATCGCGCCCACACGACGCCCGATCCGCAGTAGCCCGCCGCGTAGCGACGCCCGTCTCGCGCGAAGATGCGGGGGACCATGTCGCGGTTCATGGCAACATTGCCGTACCAGCTGTGCTCGATCGCGATGCCGTCAAGCTGGGGAAAGATGTCGGCCAGCGCGCGTCTTAGGCTCGCGGTCGGCCAATCCGCTTCCCCGGCGATCGTCCCGTCCCGGCCGCCGAATAGAATACGCGTCCCGTCGGGTGAAGGCCGGTAGTAATAGTGGAGCTTGCGCGTCTCAGAATACATCATGCGACTGGGCATCAATTCGCCCATGAGGTTGGCCGAGAGTGGCACGGTCGCAATGATGCGGCTGCGCACGGGTACGAGGCGGCTGCGCAGCCAGCGGTCGAACCGATCCGTGTAGCCGTTGGTACCTGCGATCACGTGGCTGGCCCGGACTGTCCCACGTGCGGTCAGCACCTCGTAGCCTTTGGCCTCGTTCCGGATGCCTAGGACGGCGGTCTCACCGTGCACAATGGCGCCCGCGTTCTGGGCGAGGCGGAGCATCCCAGCGTGCAGTTTCGCCGGATGAAGCCCGCCGATGTCCATGCGGACGTTGCCGCCGTGATAGAATGCCGTGCCGATATAGCTGCGTTGCTCGTTTCGTGCGACCGGGAAAGCCTCAATGCCGAACTCGTTGCGCAGGTGATCAGCCTCCCGCGCCAGGCGATCGTAATCTACGGCGCGGGAGGCGCCGGCGAAGCGTCCGACGCGCTGAAAGTCGCAGTCGATCCCCTCCTCGACGATGAACCGGTACAGGTCCTCGCGCGCATCCTTGGCCTCCGCTACCAGAGAACCCGCTCGCTCAGCGCCGAACCGTTGCGTCATCTCGGCGAGTGAAGGGCGCAGATTCCCGCTAGTGATGCCGCCGTTGCGGGATGAGGCGCCCTCGCCGGGCTTCTGCCGGTCGAAGACCTGAACGCTGCGGCCGGCCCGGGCCAGCGTCAGCGCCGCAGATAGTCCCGTGTAACCCGCACCGACAATCACCACGTCGGAGATGCCTTGCACAGGTACAGGGTCCGAGGCGGTCAGAGGCGCCGCCTGCCACCAATATGGCTCGCGTTTGATCATAGGAGGTCCTTCGACGGCGGGCGAGGCCAACGCCCGATCTCCAGCTTAAGGATGCAAGTCGGGACTGGATTGCCGCAAGCGTAATAGCCCTCGCCGTGTGCGCAAAGTTGCAATTGCGATCAGGAATGCCCGCGATTTCCGCTAGCCGAGCGATGTTTTATGCGCCTACACTCTACCTAGAAGTCAGGAGAGCCCGCTGTGTCGAAGCTGTCCACGACCCCGACGCGGCGCGGCCTCATGGCGGGCAGTGCGGCGTTGCTGGCCATGCCGGCCGTGATCACGAACCCCGCCCGGGCGGCCACGCAACTGCGGGTGCGCACGCCCGGCGGCTCCTTCGACGAAATCAAGCGCAGGACCGTCTACGAGCCGTTCCTGAAGGAGACCGGCATCGAGATCGTGCCGGTCCCGAGCACGGTGGGCAAATTACTCGCTATGTATAAAGCCGGGCAGGTTGAGATCGACTGCATCGACACTGGCAACGACGCCAACCTCATGCTGGAGGAGGCGGGCGCGCTCGTCCCGATCGACTACGGCACGTTTCGATACACGAAGCTTGAGGATATCGATCCGAGCCTGAAGCTCCCCTATCAGGTCGGCTCGTTCGTGTACGCGTTCGTGCTCTGCTACCGCACGGACGTGTTCAAGCCCGGCTCCGAGCCAAAATCCTGGGCCGAGTTCTGGGACACGCAGGCGTTTCCCGGGCCGCGCACGCTGGCCGGGATTGAGTCCGGAGCCCCGAACCTCGAGATCGCGCTCCTCGCCGACGGCGTTGCGATGGACAAGGTCTACCCCGTCGACATCGAGCGCGCCCTCAAATCCCTGGGCCGGATCAAGTCTAGCGTCCCCAAGTTCTGGGATACCGGCGCGCTGTCCGCGCAGATGCTGGCCGACAAGGAGGCCGTGCTCGGCGTGCTCTGGAACACCCGCGCTCAGGCCTCCATCGACGGCGGCGCACCGCTCGGCATCCAGTGGAACCAGAACCAGGTCTTGGTGCAGTCCTACGCCATACCCAAGGGGGCCAAGGCGCCCGAGGCCGCGCTCAAGTTCATCGATTACTCGATCAGCGAGGACGTACAGAAGCGCTGGCTGGCCGAGTACAAGGCGATCCCCGTCAACATTAAGGTCTACCCGCACACGTCTAAGCTCCTGATCGATCCCGCAACCGGCACGCCCTGGACCGTGTCGAAGGGCTTCAGGAACGACATCAACTGGTGGTCGGCCAACCGAACCAAAGTGAGCCGCGCTTGGTCGAATTGGGTGCTGTGATCGGACAGGACGCGATCGTGCCGGGCGCAGTCGGCCTCACCCACCCACGCGAGCACGTGGCGGCCGCGACCGCGGCAGTCACGGGACCGGCCGGCAAGGCGCTTGAACTCCAGGGGCTGACCAAGATCTACGGCGCCGAGACCGTCGTGGACCGCTTCGAGACCCGCATCCAGGCGGGCGAGTTCTTCTCGCTGCTCGGTCCCTCCGGCTCGGGCAAAACCACGACCCTGATGATGGTCGCGGGGTTCGCGTCGATCGACGCCGGGCGCCTCCTGGTCGACGGGGCCGACCTCGCGGCCGTGCCCCCGGAGCGGCGCGGCTTCGGCATGGTCTTCCAGAACTACGCGATCTTCCCACACATGGACGTGTTCGAGAACGTGGCGTTCCCGCTCAGGGCGCGCGGAATGCCGAAGGCGCTCGTGCGCGAGCGGGTCGCGGCCGCGCTCGACCTTGTCCAACTCAGGCACCTGTCCGACCGCTACGCGCGCCAGCTCTCGGGCGGCCAGCAGCAGCGCGTGGCCATCGCCCGGGCGATCGTGTTCCAGCCGCCCGTCGTGCTGATGGACGAGCCCCTGGGCGCCCTCGACAAGAACCTCCGCTACGACCTGCAGGTCGAGATCAAGGAGATCCAGCGGCGGCTCGGAATGACGGTCCTCTATGTGACACACGACCAAGAAGAGGCGATGAACCTGTCCGATCGCGTGGCGATCATGAGCCGCGGCCGCGTCGAGCAAATCGGTGCGCCCCGCGACGTCTACGAACGCCCGGTCAACGCCTTCACCGCCCGGTTCCTGGGCGAGGCGAACATCCTGCCGGGCAGGATCGTGACGCCCGGCCCGGACCGCATCGCATTCCAGCTCGAGGACGGGGCGGTGCTGCACGCGGATGGAGCGGCGACGCGCGGGGCGGGGACCGAGGGTCAGCTGTTCGTGCGCCCGGAGAAGCTGACGCTGCACCCCTCAGCCGATCCGCCGCGCGAGGCGGTCAACCGCCTGAGCGGCACGGTGCGGCGCGCGTCCTTCCTCGGCAGCGTCGTGCGCTACGCGGTCGAGACGGCGAGCGGCGCGCTCGTGACAGCCGACGCCCCGAACGTGGCCGCCCATCACCACCCCGAGCCCGGCGAGCGCGTCGCCCTCGCGTGGTCCCCGGCCGACACGGTCATCCTACCGCCGGAAGCGACGTGATGGGCCGGGACCGGACGTGGCTCCTGCTCCTGCCCGCGCTCGGCCTGCTCGCGCTGCTGTTCCTCGCGCCGCTCGCCTGGTTCCTGGCGCGGACCCTGTTTATCGAGACGAAGCCCGCCGAGGTGCCCGAGCTCTTCGTCGACGTCCTCACCGCGCGCGCCATGCAGGTCGCCGCGCTCACGACGCTCTGGGTCTCGGTCCTCGTCACGCTCGCGACGCTGGTGATCGGCTACCCAATCGCATTCTACCTGGCCAATCGCCGCGGCTGGCGCGCCGCGCTCGTCGTGTTTTGCGTGATCGTGCCGTACTTCACCAGCGTGATCGTGCGGACCTACGCGCTGACCGTGGTGCTCGGCCGCAGCGGGCTCATTAACGAGCTCCTGGGCGCGTCGGGACTCATCGGAGCGCCCCTCGCGCTCCTGTACAATACCTTCGGGATCGTGGTCGGCATGACCTATGTGCTGCTGCCCTACATGGTGCTGACGCTCTACGCGACCATGAAGGCGATCGACCCCAACCTGCTGCGGGCCGGGCGCGCCCTCGGGGCGAGCCCCCTCTATCTGTTCCGGCGCGTTTATCTCCCGTTGTCGGTCCCGGGGATCGTGTCGGGCTCGCTCATCGTCCTCATCCTGGCGCTCGGCTTCTTCATCACGCCCGCCCTGATGGGTGGGCCCAGCAACGTCACCGTCGCGATGTTGATCGAGCGGGCTGTCGAGATCCTGATCGACTGGCCGAGCGCGGCCGTGATGTCGGTGGTGCTGCTCGTCGCGACCCTGATCCTCTTCGCGCTCTACGCCCGCGTGACGGATCTGCGCCGCATGATGGGGGCCTGAGCGTGCGCGCCGCGCTGCCGCTGTTCGTCGGATGCGCCTGCCTGCTCCTGATCCTGCCGATCGTCATCGTGGTGGTGCTGGGCTTCAATGGCGGCACCCTCCTGCGCTTCCCGCCCACGTCCCTTTCGCTGCGCTGGTTCGCGGCCTTCCTCGGCGATCCGGCCTGGCGCGCCGCGCTGTGGTCGAGCCTCGCGATCGGCGGTGTGGCCTGCGTCGTCGCCACCGGGGTGGGGTTCCTGGCTGCCTACGCGCTCGTGCGCGGCGCGTTTCCGGCCAAGCGGCTGGTCCTGGCCGTCGCGCTCCTGCCGATCGTCTCGCCGACCGTCGTGACGGCGATCGCTATGTACTACGCGTCCGCCCGCCTCGGGCTGGTCGGAAGCGTGATTTGGGTCGGCCTGTGCCACGCGGTGATCGCCTTCCCGGTCGTCCTGCTGATCCTGTTGTCCGCGCTGCAGTCCGTCGACCTGCGCTTGGAGCAGGCGGCCCTGAGCCTGGGCGCCAGCCGCGCCCGGACGATGCGCACCGTCGTCGTGCCGCTCGCCGCACCCGGCCTCGCGTCAGCCGCCCTGTTCGCGTTTCTGACCTCCTTCGACGAGCTCGTCATCTCGCTCTTCCTCACCAACGCGGCCACCCAGACCCTGCCGGTGCGCATCTGGAACAGCCTGCACATGCAGGTCGAGCCGACGGTGGCGGCGGTCAGCGCGTTCCTGATCGGCGTCACGGGCGTGATTCTGGGCGTCGACGCGCTCCTGCGCCGGCGCCGGGACGCCTGACCCCATGCACGAGATCCCCCCGCTCCCACGATACCGCCCGCATCGCGTGGGCGACGCGCGCGGTCCGCGGCCGCCGCGGCGAGATCCTAATGCGATCCCCTCGGCCGATCTCGGTCGGGCCACCGCCTATCCTCAGCCGCCGGAGACGCCGCATGAGCGATGATAACAACGCGATCGTCCTCGGCGCGGGCGTGGTCGGGCTGTCGACCGCGCTCTACCTCCGGCGCGTCGGCCGAGATGTGACTGTGATCGATCCGCTGCCGCCGGGCGGCGGCGCCTCTTACGGCAACGCGGGCATGATCAGCGCCGACACAGCCTCGCCGATCGCGATGCCCGGCATGCTGCGCCAGGTGCCCGCCTGGCTTCGGGACAAGAAGGGTCCCCTCGTCGTCCACCCCTCCTACTTGCCCACCGCGCTGCCTTGGCTGATGCGCTGGATCAAGGAGGGACGGATGGAGCGGGTCCTGGCGATCTCGGACGCGCTGCGCGCGCTCCACAAGGACGCGTTCGCCTGCTGGCAGGACCTGATCGGACCGCAGGTGTTCGGCGAGCTTGTCCGGCGCACCGGTCAGATCCAGGTCTGGGACGGCGAGGGCGAGAGCGCGGGCGCGGGCGTCGAGCGGCAGATCCGCGAGCGGCACGGGATCGAGGCGCAGATGCTCGGCGCCGACGACCTGCAGCAGATGGTGCCCGGCATCTCCCGCGCCGTGCGGCGCGCGCTCCTCGTGCCCGGCAACGGCTACACGATTAGCCCCGCCCGGCTCATCGAAGCTCTAGCGGACCGGCTGCGCGCGGAGGGCGGCACGATCGTGGCCGAGCGGGCCCTGAAACTCATCCCGCGCGAGGGCGGCGGCTTCACAGTCTGGACCAATGTCGCGAACCGAGCCGGCGCCGACGTCGTGGTCGCGGGCGGGGCATGGTCGAAGGCGCTGCTCGACCCGCTCGGCGTGCGCGTGCCGCTCGAGACCGAGCGCGGCTATCACGCCATGCTGCCCACGCCGTCGATCGAACCGCGCTACACGATCAGCTATAAATCGCGCGGTTTCGGCGTGACACCGATGGAGGGGGGCCTGCGCGCGGCCGGAACGGTCGAATTTGCAGGCCTCAATGCTCCGCCGGACGAGACCCGCGCCCGGATCCTGGCCGAGCACGCGCGCGCGCTCTTCCCCGGCCTCACCCACGGGGAGCCGCAGCTGTGGCTCGGATTCCGGCCCTCACTCCCGGATACGCTGCCCGTGCTCGGTCCGGTCCCGCAGCAGCCGGGCCTGCATCTCGCGTTCGGCCACGGCCACTACGGCATGACCGCCGGCCCGCCGAGTGGGCGCTTGGTCGCCGCGCTCCTGGCACGGCGCGCCGCCCCGATCGATCCGGCTCCCTACGCCGTCAGCCGCTTCGCGTCCTGAGCGCGTCGCCGCGGCTCGCCCCGAGACGAACTGAGCGCCAAGGACGCGCGCGAGGCTTCAAACGGAGGGTGAGGCTGCCCGCGGAATTGGGCGTTCCGTCATTGATCGCGGCAGGGATCAAACTCTCAGCCGCCGGGCCGATCGGACACGGCCTCCGGGAAGTAGAGGTCGCGCCACGACGCCGGCGCGCTCGCGATCATGCCAGCGCGCGCCATGAAGTCGGCGAACTTCATCACGTTATGCGGGGTGAAGCTTCAGTTAGTCCTGGGCTCGTCCAGGACGCGCGCGGCGACCTCGATCTGCAGCTTCGATCCGGTGGTGGCGACCCTCGCGCCGCGCCGGACGAAGGTCACGACCGTGGCCTTACCATTGCCCCACCAGGGCTACTGCGAGCCGCAGCCGGTGATGAGCACGACCTTGCCGTCGAGGGAGAAGGGGTCTGTCATCGGTCAGCCCGCCCCGCACGCATGTCGTCGGCGGAGCTGATGCCGAGCGCTTCGAGGAAGCGCGAGACCATGTTGTAGGCCCCGACCGTCGCGGTGAGCTCGACGATCGCCCGCGGGTCGAAGTGGGTGCGCAGGTCCGCGAACACGTCAGCTGGCACGTGGATGGTTTGGGTCATCGCATCGCAGTAGGCCAGGGCCGCGCGCTGCGCCGGCTCGAACACGTCTGACGCCCTCCAGTCGGGGAGGGCGTCGACCTGCGCTTGGTGCACCCCTTCGCGCAGCGCGATCGGGATATGCTGCTCGGCCTCGTAGGGCGCCCCGTTGAGGTGGGCGACCTGCAGGATCACGAGCTCGCGCAGGGCCCCCGGCACGACGCAGCGCTGGCGGATCGCGCTGAGGAAATGCAGCCAGCCGTCGGCTACCGGCGGGCTGTGCAGCAGCATGGCGTAGAGGTGCAGCACCCCGCCGCGCTGGGCGGTGATGCGAGCGACGAGTTCGGCCGTTTCGGGTCGATCCGGGTCCGCATAGGGGAGATGGGCCATCTGTATCCACTCCGTGCCGGTGACGCGGGGATCGCGGCGAGGCGAAGGCCGATCAGGATCTGCCGCGCGTCTTGGCGGCGTTCGGCGGCGGGACGACGCCCCGTGCGAGCCTCACGGATTATCCTCGGCCGTGGCGATCCCGGGTGTTTCGATTGGGACTGGCCGGCCGATCTGCAGACCTGAGCTCCAACCGTGCGACGCACAGGGCCAACGATCACGTCTCTCTCTCGTGCGTGTGCGAGAACATAGTGTGCCCGGGCGTCTGCAGGTCAGCCCGTAGGATGACGCCTGAGCCAGACTCAGTGATGAACAGTGCTCGTCCATCCGCGCCGCCGAACGCCACGTTGGTAGTGTGCAGGCCGGCGCAGGAGGTTATGCGCAGTACCGGCTCCCCCGTGGCGTCGAACAGCCAGACGGCGCCCTTCCCGGCATGGGCGACGGCGATGCGGCCCTCCGCGTCGAGGGCGAGCCCGTCCGGCCCGGCCCCGCCCGACATCTGGATGAAGGTGCCCACCTTGGCGGCCGTCCCGTCCCGCATCAGCGGGATCCGCCAGACCGCGTTGGCCCGCGTAACCGCTAGGTACACCGTGTCCTCAGTGAGGTTCATGACGAGGCCGTTCGGGCTGGGGATGCCGTCCAGGATGCAGGTCACGACCCCGTCCGCCCGAACGCGGAAGAGGCGTCCGCCCGGGTCTTGCCAGCCGGTTAGGCCCTGATCGGTGAAGTAGAGATCGCCCTCGCGAGAGAAGAAGAGATCGTTAACGCCCCGGAACCGCTCGGGGCCGACCCGCAGGAGGAACGGCTGGACCGTGCCGGTATCCGGTTCGACGACCATGATGCCGTTCTTGTAGTCGGCGATGAATATCCGGCCGTCACGGTGGATCTTGAGGCCGTTCGGCCAACCATCGTACTCGGCCACGATGGTGAAACCGCCGTCCGGCGCCACGCGCAAGATGCGTCCGTTCGGGATGTCGACACACCAGAGATTGCCGTCACGGTCGAAGGACGGCCCCTCCAGGAACGACCCGGTCGGCATGCGCCCGGGCTGCGTGCGGATCCACTCGTTCTTCGCCGTGGCTACCCGCCACGCCTCGGGGTAGGTGGCGAAGACTCTCGTTGGGCAGATAGGCGGGGCTGCGTACATCGTGACCTCCGTCTAAGAGCTTAAGCGCGGCGCAGCGCGGGGACGACCGCTGGCGCGGGGAGGTCGCCACCGATCGGGGCGTGCGTCAGCGTCAGCGTGATCACGGCCCCGGTCACCAGCAGCACGCCACCGGCCACGAAGGCGAGGTCGTAGCTACCCGTCGCCGCGATGATGTAGCCCGTGGCGATCGGCGCGATGAGGCCGAACATGTTCCCGCCGGTGATCTGGATCGCCATGGCCTTGCCAGCACTAGCCGGCGACCGCAGCAGATCGGCGGCCAGGGCGATATTGAGCGAGATGCCCGTCGCCAAGCCGGTCAGCGAGATGGTGATCAGGCCCAAAATCATCGGCGTGCTGTCGACGAACGGTGCCGCCAGGATCACGGCCGCGCTGAGCATCGACACGACGACGATGCGCCGCCGCCGCCCCGTGCTGGAGCCGCCCTCCGCGGCCAGCGCACGATCGCTCAGATGGGCGAGGACCCACGCCAAGACCGTTGCCGCGAAGTACGGGAACGCCGTGAACAGGCCCGATTTCACGATCGACATGTGTTTGACGTTGGCGAGATAGCTCGGAAGCCAGGTCAGGAACACGATCTGCGTGTAGACGGCGCAGCCCTGCGTGACGGCGACGGCGATCATACTGCGCGAGCGCAACAGCACGCCGAACCCTTCCGCCGAGCCACCTGATTTCGCCCCGGAATCACGCGCCTGCAGGATGAAGGCGCGCTCGTCCTCGCCGACAAAGGTCGCCGTCTCCGGCCCGCGATACCAGACCAGCCAACCGACCAGCCAAACCAAGCCCAGCAAGCCGGCCGTATAGAACCCCCACCGCCAGCCGTGGACAGACACCACCCAGCCGAGCAGCAAGGTCCCGAACGCAGGACCCGCGTAGCCGCCGCTGTTGAGCATCGTGGCCGCCAAACCGAACTCGGATCGCGGCGCCCAATCCCGCAACACGCGACCGCCCGCTGGATAGGTGGACGCCTCCGCAGCGCCCATCAGCATGCGCGAGCCGAGAAGGCTGACGAAGCCGGACGCGAGCCCTGTGAGAATCGTCGCGCCGGACCACACGAGCACACCGACACCGTTGACCACCTTCGCCCCGTAGCGATCGGTCAGAAATCCGCATGGGATCAAGCAGACGACATACGTCCAGAGATAAGCTGAAAACAGGTAACCGACCTGCACCGGACTCAGATTGTATTCAGCCGCGATCGCCGGCGCCGCGACCGACAACGCGACCCGGTCCACATAATTGAAAACGACAAGCAAGAAAATGCCAATATACAGCAGATAACGGCGCTTGCCCATTCGCACCTCCCGATGCAGTCGGTATGATTATTCTATATTACAATTGAAGACATAGGATGCCGTAATCATTCCCGGCACCGCGAGCTCTTGATCCGCGCCGTATTGTTGCTCGGCATAGATGCGCGCGCCGCGGTGTGCAGCAATCGATCAGTCGATCAAGTCCGAATGCTGGCGCAAAGTGCGGTCGAACATCGGCTGGGCATGAAGCCACGCCATGAACGGAGTGGCGAGGTGTTTGGCGGAGTGCGCCGCGTTGGCTTCGGGAACGAGCTTCAGGGGGTGGCCCGTCGCCTCGGCCTTGAGTTGAATCTCGCAGGCCCGCTCGGCGGCCACGAACCACCAAACGGCCTCCTCGATGCTCTCTTGGCCGGCGCTGAACAGGCCGTGGTTCTGGTGAATGGCGACCTTGGTGTCGCGTCCGAACGCGGCGGCGACGCTGTGGCCGGCCCCGCGCTCCACCACCACGGCGCCAGCTTCCTCGGTGATCAGGGCCTGCCCATCACCGTAGAAGCCGCAGGCCGTCTGAGTGATCGGATCCATTCGCCGGCCCAGGGCGGCCCAAGCCATGCCGTTGATCGTGTGGCAGTGGCACGATGCCAGGATGCCGGGGTGCGCCTCGTGGATGGCGGCGTGCAGGACGAAGCCGGCGCGGTTCACCGCACGCGCGCCCTCGATGACTCGGCCGTCGTGGTCGACGAGGAGGAGGTCCGACGCCTTGACCGCCCCGAATTCCATGGCGAACGGATTCGTCCAGTAGAGGTTCGGATCCTCCGGGTCGCGGACGGTGATGTGGCCGGCGAATCCATATTCGTAGCCCAGATCAGCAAAAAGCCTACAGGCGGCCGCCAACCGAACCTTGCGGTGCCTTCGCTCCTGCGCGGCATCATCGAACACGGGGTAGCGGGGGAAAGCCAGACCGGCTTGGTCAGGTTCGTACACCGACCGCTTGGCTGCAACATTCATTTGGCGAGGCCTTTAATTGTTCGAATGGTATTTGATATTATCTTTCGCGATCATTCTAATCAAAAAATGGAACTGGCTGACACAATGCCGATGCTGTTTTGCTTCTGCTGCTTTCGTTCCTGGGACGTCCTCTTCCCCACATCACGTACGGTGGCGGGTTAACCCAACCGGAAGCCCCCCAGCACTCAAGTGGGCGCCCTTCATTTCAAGGCTTGCTGCGCCCGCCGATGAACGCCTGCACCGCATCCCGATGCTCGGGCGTCGCGGTGATCACCGCATAGTGCGAGGAGATCAGGTCGAGGTTGGTGCGCAGGTCGTTGCGCATCCCCTGATAGACTGCGCGCTTGATCAGGCTCAGCGTGAGCGGTGGCGCCTTGGCGATCCGACGCGCCAGCGCCTCGACCGCCGGCATCAGGGCCACATCGTCGTGAACGCCGTTGACGAGGCCGATCCGGAGCGCTTCCTCCGCATCGACGAAGTCACCGGTGAAGAACAGCTCTAGCGCCTTCGCGGTGCCGACGAGTCGGGGCAGGAAGTGGGCGCCCCCGGCACCGGGCACCAGCCCGACGCGAACATAGGTCTCGGCAAAGCGGGCACTGCGCGCGGCGTAGCGCAGGTCGCACATCAGCGCGAGGTCGAGGCCCGCCCCGGTGGCCACGCCGTTCAGCGCGGCGATGACCGGCTTGTCGAGATCCTCGAGCGCCAGCGGGATGCGCTGGATCCGGCTAAAAAGTTCGTCCTTACGCCGCTGGGGCGGCTGGTCGAGGCGCTCGCCCATCTCGACGATGTCGCCGCCGCTGCAGAAGGCCGGGCCTGCGCCGGTCACGATGACGACGCGGACCGCCTCATCCGTGCGGCAGCGCTGGAGGGCCGCCGTCCAGGCCTCGATCATCGGGAAGGTGAAGGCGTTCTTCCGCTCTGGTCGGTTCAACGTGATGGTCGCCACCCCCTCGGCGACAGCGAACAGGAGGTCTTCGCCGGCACCAAGATCCTCGGTCTGGCTGGTCATGGGGCGGTCTCCAAAGGTGCGACGGCCGAGCGTTCGACCGTCGTGGTCGTCGCTTCGGGCGCGGTCATGTCCGCGCCCAGGGCAGCGATCTCCGACGGATCGAGGCCGGCCTCGGCTAGGACCTCGGCGGTGTGCTCGCCGTGCCGGGGCGCGTGGCGGCGGATCGTGAATCGGCTGCCGCTGAACGAGACCGGCCGGCGCATGGTGCGGTAGCGCCCCTCACTCGGATGCTCGGCGGTGCCGAAGAAGCCCACCGCCTTCAGATGCGCGTCCTCCGGCAGGTCCTCCAACCCAAGGACGGGCATGCACGGGATGCTCACCGAGTCGCAGAACGCCACCCACTCTGCCGTGGTCCTGCGCGGCGCCTCCTCCTCCACCAGCGCGTACAGGACCTCGATATTCTCCACCCGCACGGCGAGCGGCGTGAAGCGCGGGTCGTCCACGAACTCGAGTCGGCCGGTGTGGATGAAGAAGTCGCGCCAGTTCCGGTCGGAGTAGGGCAGGATGCAGGCATAGCCGTCCTGGGTGCGGTAGGGCTTGCGCTTCGGGCTGAGCACCCGGTTGAAGCCCGGCGGCCCGAGCGGTGGCTGGAATGCGTAGCCGACCATGTGCTCGACGAAGTTGAACTCCACCATGGTCTCGAACATCGGCACTTCCACTGCCTGCCCGCCGCCGCCGGCGCGTCGCTCGTAGAGGGCCGCCAGGATCGCGCAGGCGATGGCCTGCCCCGCGATCTTGTCGCAGAGCACGGTGGGCAGGTAGCCGGGCTGGCCGGTGGCGGCGGTCTGGAGTGCCGCGAGGCCGGAGCCCGCCTGGATCAGGTCGTCGTAGGCTGCCTTGTGGGCATAGGGGCCGTCGGCCCCGAACCCGTAGGCCCCGCAGAAGATGATCTCGGGCTTGAGCGCGCGGACTCGCTCGTAGCCGTAGCCCAGGCGCAGGATCGCGTCCGGGCGCATCGAGTGCACGAAGACGTCCGCCGTCACGATGAGCCGGTCGAGGGCCGCCCGCGCCTCGGGCCGTTTCAGGTCCAGGCGGACGCTGCGCTTGTTGCGGTTGAGGTGCAGGAAGTTGCCGCCCATCCCGGCGTTGCGGGCCGGCCGGTAGTGACGGAAGGAGTCGCCCTCCGGCGTCTCGATCTTGATTACGTCCGCCCCGAGATCGGCCAGGATGTGCGTGGCTGAGGGCCCCATGATCACGCTGGTGAGATCCACGATCCGCACGCCCGCGAGGGGACCGTCCTCTTTCGTCCCGGCGGAATGATCCAGCACGCACCGATCTCCCATCTCAACCGGCACCGGCCCGCAGCCGGACCAGCATCGGCCAGAGAGCGGTGCCTCCGCCCGCGCAGACCGCGCGCCCGATCCGTTCCTGCCACCGAGCGTCGGAGCCGAACTCGTCTCGCCAAGACCACAGCCGCCGCGTCGCGCGGTGCAGCGGGTGCTCCTGGGTGAAACCCATCGCTCCGTGGATCTGGTGGCAGATCTCGGCGACGTGGCCCGCCGCCTCGCCGCAGCGCGCTTTGGCCATCGCGGTGGCGAGGACGAAGCGCGCATCTCCCCAGCACGCGGCAGCGAGATCAGCCGATGCAGTCGCCGCCGCGACGTGGCCCGCGGCTTCGGCCAGCATGTGCTGGATCACCTGAAACTTGGCGAGCGGCCGCCCGAATTGCTGCCGCTCGCGGGCGTGATCGAGGGCGGAGGCGAGGCAGGTCTCCATCGCGCCCACCAACTGCTGCGCGCGCGCCCAGGCGCCGACTGTCTCCACCGAGCCGATACCAACCTCGGCGGCCCAGTCCGGTGCCGTCCGCACCTCGTCCAGGGCGACGGTGCAGCCCATGAGGTCGAGGGCGTCGCGCGGCTCGCCCGCGAGGTTGTGGCGCGTGTCGCGAACCGTGCCCGGTGCTGCGATCCGCACGAGGTGCACTGCGCCCGCGGCGTCGATCGCATCCACGAGCAGGGCCGCGACCGAACCGCCCCAGGGCACCTGCGCCGCCCGCCCGTCGAGGACGAAACCGTCGGCCCGCCGCGTGATTCGAACGGGGCTGCCGGCTGGGACCAAAGTGAGGGCGCCCTCCGGCGCGCCGCCGCCTGCCGCCGCCCAGAGCGCCGCACCCGCGATGGTCTCGGGCAGCGGCAGCGGCAAGGCCGCCTGCCCACAGCGCCGGATCAGCAAGGCCGCCGTCCTGGCCTCCAAGCCGATCCCGTCGGCCGCTTCGGGCACCAGGGCCAGCGGCAGACCGCTGTCGTTAAGCGCCCTCCAGAGATCCGCGGGCCAGGCCGCGTCGTCCACGGCACCGTCGCAGGCCGCCAGCACCTGCGGCGAGAGATGCTGGGCCAGCAGCCGCTCGAATTGATCGAGGACGATGTCGGCGACCTCGTCGGCCGCCCCATCCTGTGCGTGGTTGGTCGTGTTCATCGCAAGCCCAGTCCCCGCGCGATGACCCCGCGCAGAACCTCGCGGGTGCCGCCGCGCAGGGTGAAGGAGGGCGCCCGCAGGGTCACGCCGCCGAGCGCCTCACGGAACGGCTCGCCCTGCGCGGTGAGGCTCGGCTCAACCGGCACGAGCCGCCGGGCGATCTCCGGCACCGCGCGCTCGAAGCTGTTGCCGACATCCTTCACGAGCGCCGCCTCAACGCCGGGGACGACGCCCTTGTCGAGGAGCCGGGCCACCGAGGCCGACATGCCGAGAAGCGCGGTGAGCTGCGCCACCATCCGGCCGATCTCGACCGCCTGGAACCGGTCGGGTTCCGGCCCGATCCGGTCGACGAGTTCGACGAGCAGCCGGTAGTCCGACAGGAAGCGGTCGGGCCCCGAGCGCTCGAAAGCGAGTTCCTCCGTGACGAGCCCCCAGCCCTCGGCCTCCGCGCCGACCATCATGGCGTCCGGGACGCGGTAGTCGGTGAAGAACACCTCGTTGAACTCGTGGTGGCCTGACAGGTCGAGGATCGGTCGCACCGTGACCCCGGGAGCCGCCATGTCGATGATGAACTGGGTCAAGCCGCCGTGCCGGTCTGGTCCGGGCTCACCGGTCCGGACCAGGGCGAGCAGGTAATCGACCTGATGGGCGTTCGTCGTCCAGATCTTGGAGCCGTTGATCACCCAATCGTCGCCGTCGCGCGCCGCGCGGGTGCGCACGGCGGCGAGGTCCGAGCCCGAGTTCGGCTCGCTCATGCCGATGCCGAAGGCGCATTCGCCGCGGCAGATCCGCGGCAGGATCGCCCGCTTGGCCGCCTCGGAACCGTGCCGCAGGATCTGTGGGCCAGACTGGCGGTCGGAGATCCAGTGCGCCCCGCAGGGCGCGCCGGCCGCCAGCATCTCCTCGGTGACGACGAAGCGGACGAGGCCGGACCGCTCATGGCCACCATACGCCTCCGGCATGGTCAGGCCGATGAACCCGGCCGCCCCGGCACGTCGGCTGAAGCCGGCGTCGAAGGTCGTCCACGAGGTCCGATGTGGCACGAAGTGCCCCGCCGCCAGTTCAGCGTCGAGAAAAACCCGGACGGCCGCACGGGCCGCCTCGGCCTCGGCCGGGAGCGGTTCGGCGCTGAAGCGAAAGCTCTGCATCTCTGCTCCGTGGTCTGTCAGATCAGGGGCTCGCCCGTATGGCTCGCTCAGCTTCCGTCGCGTTCCTTGAGGCCCGGAAAGAAGAGCTCTTGCCAGTCGGTCGGCACTTTGCGCAGGAGCCCCTGCGCCGCCATCGCCTTGGCAAGGTTGACCATGTCTTTCGGGGCCACGCCGTAGACGAGGGACCCGTCGGTGAGGGTCGACTCGACCTGGGCCTGATCGATCTGCACCTGCTCTGAAGCCAGGTAGATCGCCGCCGCCCGCCTCGGGTCGCTGCGGATGAGCGAAACCGCGTCCTCCATGCCGGCGAGGATGGCCTGCGTCACCTTGGGATTGGCGTCGACGAAGCCCTGCTTGGCGTTCAGGGTCGCGGCGGTAGGGTCTCCGTCGCCGATCAGACCGGTGGAGGTCATGATCGCCCGGAGCTTGGGATCCGCCCGTAGGATCTGGGTGAAGGGTGGCGTCGAGAAGTAGCCGGCGATGCCTTGCCCGGCGCGCATGGCCGCGGTGGCGTCGGGGTGGGGCAGGCTCACCATCAGAGTATCCGCCTTCGCCGGATCGCCGAGCTGCCGGGCTGCGGCCACCCGCAGCAGGATAGCCTGCGGCGAGTTGAAGGCTGGGACCGCGATTTTGTCGCCAAAGGTAAAATCCTTCAGCGCGGTAACGCCCTGCTTGCCCGTAAACAGCGTGTAGACGACTGAAGTGAGGGCGCAGAGACTCTTGATCTGCTGACGACCGCGGGTCTTGTCCCAGGCGATCAAGGCGCCGGTCGCGCCGAGTGTGCCCAGCTCGATGCTGTCGGAAAGCAGTGCGTCGTTCATCGCGGCCGAGCCACTGAAGCGGCTCAGCGTGACCGACAGCCCGTCGAGGCCTGCCGCCTTGGCGCGCTTATCGAACAAACCTTCGTTCTGAGCGATCATTACCGGCAGGTAGACGAGGCCGTATTGCAGGCCGATCCGGACCGTGTTCGTCTCGGCGCGGGTCGGTCCGCTCAAAGCGGACAATAGCAGCGCCACGGAGACGAGACGCGCGGCGACGGCCGCGAGGCGGATCGACATCGGCATTCCTCCCGAGCAGAGCCGCCCTTGGCGCGCGGTCTCAGCACGTCCGGACAGCATCACTGTCCGGCGCTCGCCCTCGAGTAGGACAGAGCCGGGATTGGTCTTCAACCGTCATCGTGGATCTGCTGAGCGATATCACATCTGTGATGGAGCGGCGGATGATTCGCACTATACGTCGTCGAGCGCGGATGCGGTGATGCATTCATGACGGCAGCTGGACCCAAGCGACCCGTACTCCATTCACGATGATTGGACATGCCATGAGATCGCGCCGCAGACGCCATGTTCGTTCGAGTTGCGGGCGACTCAGATGATTGCCGGGCGGGCAGCCTATTGGTGGGCTTCACGGTGCGCGGATATCACGTTCGAGGCCGTTCACAGCCTCCTCGCACTACCGGCCTGGAGCCGGGTATGATTGCCCCCGACCGCGTCACGCCTCGGGTAAAGACCGGAGCGGGTTCGAGCACGGACCTCTTGGTCAGGGCCGATGCAGTCGGTCCCTCTTTGGCTTTCGTGAAGTCCGCGGGCCGCGTGCTTCAGATCCTGGAGCTTTTCGACGAGCTTCAGCGCGAAGCTCGGGTCTCGGAGATTGCCGAACGCCTAGGCTTTCCGCAATCCTCAACCTCGATGCTTTTGAAGAGCCTGGCCCAACTCGGCTATCTCGATTACGACGCCGACAGCCGCAGCTTCCTGCCGTCGCCGCGGGTCGCGCTGCTGGGCGCGTGGCTCGACAAGGGACCGGTGCGCGACGGTAGTCTCGTGCGCATGCTCGAGCATCTGTCCGAGTGCACGGGCGGCACGGTGATCCTAGCGGCACGCAACACCATCTACTCGCAGTACGTCCACGTGTTGCAGGCGCAAACCGCGATGCGCTTTCACGTCCCACCCGGCACGCGCCGACTTGTGGTGTGGTCGGCGACCGGCACCGCGCTTCTCGCCGGGATCCCGGATGCCGAGATCGGCCCACTCGTACGGCGCACGAACGCGGAGGCCCCGCCCGAGCAACCCCCGATTCAAGTCGCAGCCGTCTTGGCCAACGTGACCCGTTTGCGGCAGGACGGCCATTTCTTCTCGCATGGCCTCGTCACGTCCGGCGCCGGGTCGATCGCGGTGCCACTACCCAACCGCATCGACCGCAAGGGCCGTCCCCTCGCCGTTGCGGTCTCAGGACTGCTCGAGGAATTCGAGCGACGGGAGGCACAGATCGTCGCGCTGATTCACGATGCGATCGCGCGTTTCTTGGTGCATGCAGACTAAGATGGGCAAGCACATGACGGAACTGGCCATTGCTAGCACGATTCTGGTCTCCGGCTCGCCGTCAATCAAAAGAAATTTAATTTTTTACCGTTTAAGCCGAAATATTTAGATCCAGCTCAATAACATATACTATCGTTTTCCCATGCGGCCCGACTCATCAAGTGGGTTCGGACCGCGCAAAACGTCTGTAACGTTCGGTTGGCGTGCAGTGAGAAGTCGCCAATCGCTAAGCCCATGGCTGTTCAAAGGCTCAGCCGGCCTACGCCTCGTCCCCGACACCTTGCAGTCCGCCTACGTAAACTCGGTGATCGCCTTTCACCGATGCCGTTCGGCTTGCAAACTCGCGTTGTCCTACCCGCAGGGTAAGCGGCGAGGCGGCCCCCGGATATCGAGCGTCCCCACTGAGAGACGCCTCACTCTGATAAGAAGGGGTTTGAGAGTAGCAAAAGTGGTTGGAGAGGAGCTATCCGCTGTGCACAGCAGGACCAATCGAAAGATTTTAGATTTGTTGTAAAATTCAATCCCGCAATCAAGAATGAGGCGCCGCCGACACCTTTGTATCGGTATTGTTTAAATAGATCCCATATACCTTATATCAATATTAATCCTACGCATCGATTTTTGTTGCGTCCTCGCGTATTAATTTAACGACGCGCGATCGCAGATCATATCCTCGGACTGAGAGCCGTTTGCTGATTTAGGATTTAGCGGCAAAAATAAGCCTCGAGCGCGGTGGCAACACAGCGCCGACATCCCCAGCAAGCCGAGTTCTGGCGCTGCGTCCAGCCGGTCGTTCAGGGGCGCCGGCTATGTGCCGGGAAGCGACGGTCACCGGTCAATCGTGTTCGAACGCGTTGTCGTGACATCATCGGCAGCTCAGTTGCAGACCTCCTTCGATTGCCGGTCCATCGGGAGCGACATTCGGCCAAATGCGTCGCTGAACCTGGACGCGGTGTCAGCCGTGCGACTGGACGAATTTGACTTTGCGGCGTCAGTTGTGCGGTCGAGATTGAAGCATAAAATCTAGAGGCGCCGGCATGCTACGACGTTTAGGGATTGTCGTTCGTCCTGCCCTCGCGGCTCTGTCAGGTCCGGGTGAACCCCACATGGTCCAACGCGCTTCTGCGGGGGGATCGCGATGATCGCCGCGACCGACCCGACCGGGGCCGCCGCCTGCCCTTGCTGCCTGCCGCGCCGCGGCTTCATCCGCGGCCTCGCGGGCTTTGGAGCTGTCGCCGCGGCCATCACGATGGACACCGCGCGCGCCGAGCCAGCGCCGCAGGGGCCCCGCTATACAGGTATCGTGATCGACTGCCACGGACACTACACCACCGAGCCGCCGGCCATGTTGTCTTGGCGCAAGCGTCAGATCGATGCCATCAACGACCCCGCTCAATCGCCGAGCCCGTCCAGTCTACGAGTGAGCGACGACGAGATCCGCGAGAGCGTGAGCGGGCGCCAGCTGAAGCTTCAGAGCGAGCGGGGCATCTCACTCGCCCTGTTCTCACCGCGGGCGGGGGGCATGGGCCACCATATTGGCACCGCGCGCACCAGCCTCGACTGGTCGATCGTATCGAATGACATGATCCACCGTGTCGCGAGCCTGATGCCGAAGAATTTCGTCGGCGTCTGCCAGCTGCCACAGACACCCGGCGTCTCGCCAAAAAACTGCACGGCCGAGCTGGAGCGCTGTGTAAATGATCTCGGCTTCGTCGGCTGCAACGTCAATCCAGACCCCTCGGGTGGCTACTGGACGGACCCACCTCTGTCCGATCGATTCTGGTACCCCCTCTGGGAGAAGATGGTGGAACTGGACGTGCCGGGCATGGTGCATGTCAGCGCCTCGGCCAATCCCAATTTCCACGCGACGGGCGCGCACTACATCAACGGTGACACCAGTGCGTTCATGCAGTTCGTCACCTCGGACCTCTTCAAGGATTTTCCGACGCTTCGCCTGATCATCCCCCACGGCGGCGGCGCTGTGCCCTACCATTGGGGCCGCTACAGAGGTCTCGCGCAGGACCTGAAGAGGCCGCCTCTGTCCGAGTTGATGCGCAACGTTTACTTCGACACCTGCGTCTATCATCAACCGGGCATCGACCTGCTGCTGAAAGTCGTGCCGCATGAGAATGTGCTGTTCGCCTCGGAGATGGTGGGCGCGGTGAACGGCACTGATCCTGAAACCGGCCACGCCTACGATGACACCAAGCGCTATGTCGATGCGGCTGAAGTGTCCGACACCGACCGGGCGAAGATCTACGCCGGAAACACATTGAAGGTCTACCCACGACTCGCAAGCAAACTTAAATCGGCCGATCTGATGCCATAAACGAATAGCCAATTTGACGGCACAGATGGCCCGACAGAACGGCTTCTGTGCGACCGCGCGTTTGCCCGCTGGTCCGCGACGGGAGTCGATAGAGTCCAATCGATTCAGCTCCTCGGCATGGCCGATGCAGACGGATTGTGGCCAGCCTCCCCGGCCATGTTGAATGGGAATCCAGAATGGCGCTGCAAGAAGCATCCAGGTCGCCGGTCCGAGGCGGCCGCGTCGCGATCGCCGGCCTCGGCACGGTCGGGCGCGCCGTAGCGCGGGCGCTCGACGGGGGCGCTATACCGGGACTGAGCCTGACCGCCGTCGCGGTCCGCGACGCCGCTAAGGCTCGCGCCGAACTCGCGGCGCTGGCCGAGCCGCCCGAGGTCGTCACCGCGTTCGACGCCCTGGAGCCGCGGGCCGATATCGTTCTGGAATGCGCACCATCCCAGCACCTCCCCGCGATCGTGCGGCCTTTCGTGACGGCGGGCAAGACGGCCGTCGTGCTGAGCTGCGGGGCGCTCCTCGACAACGAGGACCTCGTGGAGCTCGCCCGCGCCCACGGGGGGCAGATCGTCGTCCCGACTGGCGCGCTGCTCGGCCTCGACGCCGTGACGGCCGCCGCGGAGGGCACGATCCACACGGTGCGCATGATTACCCGCAAGCCCGTGCGCGGGCTCGTCGGCGCGCCCTACCTCGTTGAAAACGGCATCGAGATCGCTGGGATCACCGAGCCGATGCGGGTTTTTGCCGGCAGCCCACGCGAGGCGGCCCGCGGGTTTCCGGCAAACCTCAACGTCGCGGTGGCGCTCTCGCTCGCCGGCATCGGACCGGATCGGACCGAGCTCGAGATCTGGGCCGACCCCATCCTCGACCGCAACACTCACCGCATCGAGGTCGAGGCCGACGCGGCGCGATTCTCGATGACGATCGAGAACGTGCCGACTGATGAGAACCCCCGCACGGGTCGCATCACCGCTCTGTCGGTCATCGCCTACCTGCGCAAGCTCGCCGCCCCGCTCAGGGTCGGGACCTAAAGGACCCATCCGGGCTGGCACGCCCTGTGGTGCCACGCTCACGCGCTTGGGCCCGAGGCCGCGCGCGGTTGTCTCTCAGATCCCGGAGCGGTCCGTGACATCGGCGAGCGGTGAGATCCTGTCCGAGATCGAGCGGGTAACGATGCGGCGCGTGACGATGCGGCTCATGCCGCTCCTGATGCTGGGCTTCCTCGTCGCCTTCATCGACCGCGTCAACGTCGGCTTCGCCGCCCTGCAGATGAACGCCGATGCCGGCCTGTCGTCCTCGGTCTTCGGCCTGGGCGCCGGTCTCTTCTTCGTCGCCTATTTCCTGTTCGAGGTGCCCTCCAACCTGATGCTCGAGCGGTTCGGTGCCCGCCTCTGGCTGGCCCGCATCATGATCACCTGGGGACTCATCTCCGCGGCCACCGCGCTCGTCATCGGCCCACTCTCGTTCTGCACGGTGCGCTTCCTGCTCGGCGCGGCGGAGGCCGGCTTCTATCCCGGCGTGATCTTCTACCTGACGCGCTGGTTCCCGAAGGCCTACCGCGCCCGCGTGATCGCCCTCTTCGCGGTGGCCGTGCCCCTGTCGAACTTCGTCGGCTCGCCGATCTCGGCGGCCCTGCTCGGGCTCGACGGCTGGCTGGGTCTGCGCGGCTGGCAGCTGATGTCAATCGTCGAGGCGGCGCCGGCCGTGGTTCTCGGCCTGCTCGTCCTGCGATTTCTGCCGGAGGGGCCGGACCGAGCGCCCTGGCTCGACGAGGCGCAGCGCGGTTGGCTGATTGGACGCCTGGCCGCGGAGCGCGCGGAGCAGCCAACAGTGCGGCCTTCCGTCTGGCGGGTGATCTCCGATCGGCGCGTGATGGCGGCGGGCTTAATCTTCGCCGGAAGTGTCGGCGCGAGCGCGTGCCTGTCGATCTGGCAGCCACAGATCTTCAAGTCCTACGGCCTCACGACGATGGAGATCGGCATGCTCAACTCGGTGCCGTTCGGGATCGCGGCCGGGCTGATGGTGCTCTGGGCCCGACGCTCGGACCGTACGGGGGAACGAGCTTGGCACGTCGCCGGGCCTCAGGCGCTCACCGCACTCTGCCTCGCGGCAGCGCTGGCTGCGCAGGGGCTCTGGCCGACAGTCGGGATCCTGTTCCTGGCAATCCTTGGGACCTACGCAGTCAAAGGCCCGTTTTGGGCGCTGGTCACGGAATGGCTGCCGCCGGGCGCGTCCGCGGCCGGGATCGCGCAGGTCAACGCCATCGGCAACCTCGGCGCCTTCATCGGAACGTATCTGATGGGCGTGATCAAGGACGCGAGCGGCAGCTACGCGCTGGGCTTGCTGCCGCTCGCGCTGGTCACGGCCACGGGCGCCGCGCTCGCGTTGGGACTGGGCCGCACGCGCCCCCCGTTGATCCCCGTCCTGCCAGGCGAGCAGGCGTAGAACATAAACGACGCCCTGCACCGCGGTTCGGGCGGGAGTTCCGCGAGACGATGTCAGCAGCACGCCCTAGTGGTCTGAGTCAGAGGTTCTTTGGCAGAAGCGGCCGAGGCTGGCGAGGATGGCGTCGGCGGGTTTGGTCCAGACGAAGGGCTTCGGGTCGGCGTTGGTGTGGTCGATGTAGCGGTGGATCGCGGCTTCGAGATCGTCGGTGTGTTGGAAGGCGCCGCGCTGTAGGCGTCTGCGGGTGAGGCGAGCGAACCAGCCCTCGACGAGGTTGAGCCATGAGGCCGAGGTCGGGGTGAAGTGCAGGTGCCAGCGCGGGCGCTTCAGCAGCCAGTCGTGGATCAGTTTGGTCTTGTGGGTGGCGGCGTTGTCGAGGACGAGGTGGACGTCGAGGTTTGCCGGCACGCTCGCCTCGACCTGATCGAGAAAGGCGCGGAACTCGACCGAACGATGCCGGGGCGTACAGCGGCCGATCACGGTCCCCGTCTGCACGTCGAGGGCAGCGAACAGATCGGTCGTGCCCTGGCGGCGATAGTCGTGGGTCCGGCGCTCGGGCTGGCCGGGCCGCATCGGCAGCACGGGGGCCGTGCCGGTCAGCGCCTGGATCTGGGGCTTCTCGTCCACGCACAGCACCACGGCCCGATGCGGCGGGGCCATGTACAGGCCGACCACGTCCCGGACCTTGTCGACGAAGGCGGGATCGGTCGACAGCTTGAAGCTCTTGGTCCTGTGCGGCTGCAGGCCGAAGGCGCGCCACACCCGCGAGACCATGGTCTGGCTCATCCCAACCCGCTTCGCCATGGCGCGCGTCGACCAGTGGGTGGCGTTCTCCGGCTGGCTCTCCAGCGTGAGGGTGATCATCGCCTCGATCGCCGTGTCCTCGGTGGCACGCGGCGCACCGGAGCGGGGCAGGTCGATGAGGCCGTCGAGGCGGTGGGCCAGGAAGCGGGCACGCCAGGTCGTGACGCTCGGACGGCTGATCCCGAGGCTGCGGGCGATGCCGGTGTTCGTGGAGCCAGGTTCGGCACAGGCCAGCACGGGACTATCGGAAATTCCGTGTGTGAGCGGCGGGTTGAACATCAGGCCGCCATGGCCCGGGTGAAGCGCTCGCCGAAGATGACGGCGAACTGCGCCTTGGCCATGACCCACTCACGCGGGCCCATCTTCCACGCCTTCTCGGAGCGGTTCAAGACCAGGTAGAGCAGCTTCAGCGCGGCCTCGTCGGTCGGGAAGTGGCCCCGGGCGCGCACGGCCCGGCGCAGGGTGGCGTTCAGGGCCTCGATGGCGTTCGTGGTGTACAGGATCCGCCGGACCTCGCCCGGGAAGGCGTAGAACGGGACCACCTCGCCCCAGGCCCGCCGCCAACTCTGGGCGATGGCCGGATACTTCCGGCCCCACTCGCCCGCCTCGAAGGCAGCCAAGGCCGTCTCGCCGGCGGCGGCATCGAGCGCACGGTAGATCTCCTTCAGCGCCCCCGCCACGAGCTTGCGGTCCTTGTAGGAGACGAAGTCGAGGCTGTGGCGCAGGAGGTGGACGATGCAGGTCTGGACCAGCGCCTCGGGGAACACCGCCCGGATCGCATCGGGGAAGCCCTTCAGGCC
>NZ_VRVA01000082.1:0-25420 GCF_008039945.1 Methylobacterium sp. WL64 | reverse complement strand
GGTGGACCATGACCGGCCGGGTTGTGGAGACCCGATCGAGATCGTGCCGGGTCAGGCGTGCGCCGCCGAGATGCAGCGGATCGAAGCCCCACCCGTAGAGCAGCTGGTCCGGGTCGGCGATGGACCGATCCGCGTCCGAAAGCCGGGCGACGACGGCCCCGATATCGCGCAGGCCCGGCACGCGACGTCCGTCCGGGCTGCGGCGGTCGCCCGCCCCGACATAGGTCTGGCGCCAGAGGGTGCCCTCCATGACGTGGGCGTGTCCCTCGACGAAGCCGGGGAGGATGACCTTGTCGGCGAAGCGCCGATCCGGAACCGCGTCGAGCCCGTCGAACTCAGCTCGCGTCCCGACCATCAGCACGCGCCCGTCGCGCACGGCGATATGCGTCGCGTCCGGCCGCGACGGATTCATTGTGATGACCCGCCGGGTCTCAAAGAGGGTGATCTCGCTCGGCATGGAATCCTCAGCATAAGACACGCACGGAGAATGAATATCGAAGCATTGGCCAGCGCCAGTCGAGCACTAACGAAGGTACCAGAATTATCCCTGAGTTCCGGTCAGTCGATGTTGAGGCCGTGTATCAACATGATGCTGACCGCTATGAGAACGGCCAGCGACGCCGTCACCGCCAGGGTGACCCGGCCGCCGACACGGGCGAGGACGCGCACGTCGACGCCCAGGCCCAGCGCCGCCATGGACAGCACCGTGAGCAATCCCGCGAGCTGCGTCAGCGGCTTGACCGCCGCGTCGGGGATCAACCCCAGGGACCGGAACGTGGCCAGGATCAGGAAGCCCAGGATGAACCACGGCACCAGCTTGGTCAGCCCGGGTCGCCCCTTCGGGCTGGCGCCCCCCTCCATCCCGGGTTCCTGGGGCAGGCGCGGGGCGATGAGCGAGAACGCCACCACCACCGGTCCGAGCATGAGCACGCGCACGAGCTTCACCAGGGTGCCGACCTGGGTCGAGAGCAGGCTCACCGGCACGGTGGCGGCCAGCACCTGCGGCACCGCGTAGACGGTGAGCCCCGCCAGGACGCCGTACTGGTTGTCGCTCATCCTGGTGAGCGGTACGAACAGCGGCAGGCCTAAGACCATCAGCACGCCGAGCACCGCGGTGAATGCGATCGAGGCGGCGATGTCCTTGGGCTGGGCCCCGATCACCGGCGCCACCGCGGCGATGGCCGAGTTGCCGCAGATCGCGTTGCCGCACGCCACCAGGATCGCCATCCGGGCGGGCAAACCCAGCGCCCGGCAGATCGCCACGCTGGCGGCGATGCCGAGGACCACGGTGCCGACGATGCCGGCGAGCAGCGCCGGTCCCGAGGCTAGAATCGCGCCTAGGCTGAGCGAGGCGCCTAGCAGCACGACGGCGATTTCGAGGAGCTGCTTGGCCGAGAACGCGATGCCGGTGCGGAACCGTGCATCGGGTGTCCAGGCGGTGCGGACCGCGATGCCCAGCAGGATCGCCAGCACCAGAGCCTCGACATAGGGATGCCCCGCGACGCGCTCCTCGAGCGCCTGCGCGGCCATGGCCACGGCAGTGATCGCCGCACACAGGCCGATGCCCGGCAGCACGGAGGAGACGGGAGCAGCCGGGGCGAGCGCCTGTGCCGAGGCTGTCTCGGTTGAGACCGCATTCGAGGCGAGGTTCTTGGAGGGGGCTTCAGGGCTCAAACTCGTCGCTCCTGGGTCGCCGGTTCGGCGAGAGGAAGAAAACCTTCGTCGGTCCGGCACAAGAAAGAAGGACGCTCTCCGGTGGCGGGAAACTTCGGAATCCGCATCCGTTGCGGGCAGGCGCCGTGCGCGCGACATTCCGGATGATGCGCACCTTTCCCGACACCGCCCCGACTCTGGCGTTCGATCCCTTCGGTGAGCCGGTCGTCGAGGGTTTTTGGCAAGTCTGCCCGTCATCTTCCGAGGCTGGCGATCGCATTGCGCGGCGTGTGGGCGGCGTGGTGTTCTGGACGCTGGCGCTGGTGATTCTGGCCGGACGGATCCATGTCCACGTCATGCCGACGGCGCAGGATGTGGTCGCCTACCCCTCCCCGGCCGTGTCCCTGCGCTGAGCATCGACGGGCGCGGCCCTCAATAGGTATCCGCCAGGTAGGCGGCGATGGCCTTGCCGTCGGGCTCGTCGATGGGAGCGTGATACACCCTGCGCATCTTGGTCACTTCGCCCTCCCAGAATGCAGCGCCTTTGCCGGGCGGCTGCGTGGCGATGTAGTCGACCGAGTGGCACGTCACGCAGTTGCCCTGGGCTGCCTCGAAGCCCGCTTGGTGGGCGGGATCCTTGGCCGCACGCAGCTGCGCCGTCGGTTCGGGCGCGTCGTAGTGCTTGGGGGCGGCGAGTGCCGGCCCGTCCCAAGCTGCGACGATCAAAGGCGAGAGCAAGAGGCCCATGAGCATCGGAATGTCGATGACCGAGCGTACCACCTTCTTCATCCCCATCCCCCTCAAACCGCAGTGACGTGGGTGGTCTCGACCACGTTGCGCATGTAACCGGCCGGGTTCCAGCGCGGCTCCATCGGCTGCGTGGTGCCGTCGTTACCGGTCGATCGCACCCGGATGGCATGCGCGCCGGCCGCGAGATCGAGGGCGAGGGTCCAAGGCCGGAAGGCGTAGGGTCCGAGATCCCGACCTAGTTCGCCCTCCACCCAGGACTTGCCGTCGTCGGCGGAGACCGCGACGGACTTGATCCCAGAGCCGCCGTCGAAGGCTATGCCGCGGAGCGACGTTCGCCCGGCTTTTACTCGCACCCCGTCGGTCAGGTTGGTCAGGAAGGAGCGTACGTTGAAGCGGCCGATCGGCACCGTCTTGTCGGCCGTCTTGCCGGGATCGGTGCAGGCGCAGGCATTGTCCGGGATGCGATAGGCGGTCTTCATCCAGAAGCCCTCGAAGACATGATCGAGGACGCTGATCGCGTTGAGGTGCTTGACCCAGTAGGTACCGTAGTAGCCCGGCACCACGAGGCGTAGGGGATAACCATTGAGCCAAGGCAGGTCCTCGCCGTTCATGCCCCAAGCCAACATCACCTGCCCGTCGCGGGCGTGATCGATCGGCAGCGCCTTGGCGAAGTCCGGAGTTTCCGGCAGCACCGGACCGTCCATCCCCTCGAAGGCGACCTGCATGGCGCCGGCCTTCACGCCGGCCTTGTCCAGCACACTCTTCAGCGGCACGCCGGTCCAGCGCGCGCAGCCCATGGCGCCGTTGGCGAGCTGACCGCCGGCCATGCGCGGCTCGAAGAATCCGCGGGAATTGCCCGAGCATTGGTTGACCGCGACCATGTCGGTCCGGCCAGGCAACGCCTTGATCTCCGCAAGCGAGAGCGAGACAGGCCGCTCGACGTTGCCCCGGACCGTGAGCCGGAAGGCGTCCGGGTCGATCTCGGTGGGGATGTCGGCCAAGTGGTAGCGGACGAAGAACGCGTCGTTCGGCGTGATCGCGCCCTCGTCGAACACGGAGAACGGCGTCTCTAGCTGTGGCGGCCGTGCCGTGAGTTGCAGGAGTGGACGCTTGCCTGGATACGCGACCAGCGGACGTTCGCCCTTCCCGAAGGGTAGGTCGATCTCACCTGCGGCCATCGCTCGACGTGAGAACGACGTACTCGCGGTAATCGCCAGTGATCCGAGGCCCGCCTGCAGCAGATTGCGTCTGTGCAGCATCGTTATCTCCTAAGCTTATACACGGGCGAAGAAAAATGGGGGCAGGTTCGATCTACGGTTCAAATCGAGCGCTGCGTTATCGAGGTTCGTATATGACTTGGCTCGAGGTTGTCCTCGGCGCGGTACGCTCGTCGAAAGTTTCGGCATCTAGCGTACCGCGCCGAGCGGCCCGTCCGATCCAGATCGCCGATGCCGCGCTCACCAAGCCAGAAAGCGCGCAATACGCACACACGAGCCACGGCGAACCGTTGCCGGAATACTGCATCAGGGCCGTGGCGATGATCGGCGTCAAACCACTCGCGAAGATACCCGAAAACTGATAGACGAACGATATTCCAGTATAGCGAATGCGAGCCGGAAACAATTCGGAGAAAAGCGCCGCCTCCGGTCCGTAAACCGAGGCGTAGAATATTCCGAACGGAATGATGATGGCGAACCAGATCGCGGTCAGATTTTCTGGGTTGGCCATGAACACCCAGAAGGCGGGAAAAGCCGCGAATCCCGTGATGACCGAGCCCCAGGCATAGACCTTGGTACGGCCGATCAAGTCGGAGAGGAGGCCGAACAGGGGAATTGTGGCGCACATGACGATGGCCGCGGCCGTCACGCCCAGCAAAGCCTCGGTGCGCGGCACTTTTAGCGTCTGCGTCAGATAGCCGATCGCGAACACCGCGAAGATGTTGAACACCACGCCGTCGACCATCCGGGCACCCATTCCGGCGAGGACGTTCTTGGGATAGCCCTTCATCATCGAGACGAAGGGCACCGCCGCCTCGCGGTTGGCCTGCTTCACCTGCTGAAATTCAGGAGTCTCCATCACGTTCATGCGGATGTAGGCACCCACGATGACGAGGATGACGCTGAGTACGAAGGCGAGACGCCAACCCCAGCTGAGAAACTGGTCGTCGGTCAGGGTGTACGACAGGAGGGCGACGACCCCCGAGGCGAGGCATAAGCCGATCGAGAGGCCGATCTGCGGTATGCTGGCATAGAGGCCACGCCGATTGGCCGGCGCGTACTCGAACGCCATCAGCACGGCGCCACCCCACTCGCCACCGAGGCCGATACCTTGGACGACCCGCAGGAACAGCAGCAACAGGGGCGCAGCGAGCCCGATCTGAGCGTAGCTCGGCACGAGCCCGATCAGGAAGGTGGCGACGCCCATCAGCATGAGTGTGATCACCAGCATGCTCTTGCGCCCGATCTTGTCTCCGAAATGCCCGAAGATGACGCCGCCGAGCGGACGCGCCACGAAGCCGACCGCGAAGGTCGCGTACGCGAGCAGCGTCGATACGACGGGATCGCTGGTGGGAAAGTAGAGCTTGTTCAGAACGATTCCGGCTACGACGCCGTACAGGAAGAAGTCGTACCACTCGATCGTCGCCCCGATCAGGGACGCCAACACGACACGTCGGACGTGACCTCTGTCCGTCGTCGCTGATCCGTCAACGAGCCCGACCATGCCATCCTCCCTGGTTACGACTGTTCTTTCACGATTCTTGATCGGTGAGCCGGCTTGAACTCAGGCAGGGCCAGCCGGTACCGCGGCGGTGCGCACGCGCGCCGACGAAAACGAACGCTGCTCCGGCAGCAAGTCGACGCCCGTTGCGGCTTGCCCGGATCGCGCATCGGCGAGGATCATGTCTGACGCCTTCTCGGCGATCATCACCGCGGGTGCACTCGTGTTGCCCGAAACCAGCGTCGGCATGATCGAGCAGTCGACGACGCGCAGGCCACAGATGCCATGCACACGCAGGCGCTCATCGGTCACCGCCATCGGATCGGAACCCATCTTGCAGGTGCCGGAGGGATGAAAGATCGTTGCCCCGGCCTCGCGAGCGAACTCCAGGAGGGCATCATCCCCCTGAGTCTTCGATCCGGGCTTGTATTCCTCGACGAGCAGATCCTTCAGCGCCTCGCTTTCGGCGAGGCGTCGAGCGAACTTGATGCCCTCGACGGTGCAGCGACGGTCGGTTTCCGTCGCAAGGTAATTTGCCCGCATCACCGGCGCTTCGAATGGGTCGGCGCTGCGCAGCGTCACGGTTCCACGCGACTCCGGTCTCAATTGGCAGACCGAGAAGGTGCAGCCCGACCAGGGATGGGGGGCCGCCCCTGCGAGATCGGCCGAGAGCGTCGCGAAGTGGAACTGGATGTCGGGCGTGCCCGGTCCCGGCATGACGCGTGTGAAGAGTCCACCCTGATTGATGCCGACAGCCAAGGGGCCGCTGCGTGTCAGCAGCCAGCGCAGCCCGATCTTGGCCTTGCCGTACAAGCTCGCGAGTTCGTCGTTCGTCGTGATCGGCTTCCCGACCTTGTAGCTCAACCGGATCTGGAGGTGATCCTGAAGGTTTTCACCGACGCCAGGCAACTCGTGAACGACCTCGATGCCGTGTCGGGACAGCTCCCGCCCCGCTCCGATACCGGAGAGCTGGAGCAGATGCGGGCTTTGGAGTGCCCCGGCCGCGAGGATGACTTCCCGCTCGGCGCGGACCTCGTGAAGGACGCCGCCCCGTCGGTAACGGACACCGCGGCAGTGGCGCCCGTCCATGATCAAGCCGGCCGCGTGAGCGTCGGTCTCTATATGAAGGTTCGGGCGAGATCTCGCGGGCCGAAGATAGGCGACAGCCGTGCTGCAGCGCAGTCCATTGCGCGTGAATAGTTGATAATAACCAACGCCTTCTTGATCACCATCGTTGAAGTCATCGGTCTGGGGCACCCCCAGTTCGTGGGCCCCGGCGATGATCCGCTCGATCAGCTCGTGCTTGTGACGGATGTCGGAACACCAGAGCGGCCCCTCGCCGCCATGGGCCCGACTGGCTCCGCGCGTATTGTGCTCAGAACGCACGAAGTACGGCAGCACGTCGTCCCAGGCCCAACCGGCGTTGCCGAGAGCTGCCCAATGGTCGTAATCCTCACGCTGTCCTCGCACGAAAATCAGACCGTTGATCGAACTAGATCCGCCGAGCGTGCGTCCCCTCGGCCAGTAGATCCGCCGGCCGTTCATGGTCGGCTCTGGTTCCGTATAGAAGCCCCAGTTCAGCTTCTTGTGAAACATCGTCTTGCCGTAACCGATCGGGAGGTGGATCCACGGAGATCGGTCGCGGGGCCCAGCCTCGAGCATCAGGACGCGGTTGCGTGCGTCGTCGGAAAGGCGATTGGCGAGGACGCAACCCGCGGTTCCGCCACCGACGATCACGTAGTCGAACGCGCTGGCCGAAGGCAGGCGAGCTTCCTGGAGTTTCCTCATCATTGTCTCCGATTCGAGGTTTTGTCTCGAATTCCGGTACGATTTGTTCTATTTGACGAGAGGAATCACCTTATGTCAACACCTTACGGCTGAAAGGCCGCGACGGAGAGGGCCACCTTCATCAAAACGACATCTGTATTCCGATCGGGCCGGCATCCTGTCCGGGCCGAAGGCAAGCGACCCGTGACCGTGCGGGTAAGTATCCGAGTCGAGCGAACACCATGAAAATATTCCACCATCCGAGCTCTGCACGTCATGACCCGGACCGATACTTTCGTCGGGGCGCGGTCATCGACCATCCCGAGCGTGCCGAACGCTACATTCGGCTACACGGCGCCGTGCTGTCCGCGGGACACGACCTCGTCGTGGCGAGCGATGGAGGCCTTGCGCCGCTGGAGGAGGTCCATTCGGCGGACTATATCCAGTTCCTACGCGAGGCTTGGTCCCGACGCGGGGAGATGCTCGGAGCGGGCGAGGAGGTCCTGACGGGTCACTTTTCCCGACCACACATGCACCGCAGGCCGACCGGCATGCTTGGTCTCGCGGGGTTCCACATGGCCGACATGTCGACACCGATCCGTGAGGGGACTTGGGAGGCGGTCTACGGAACGGCTCAGGCCGCGATCGATGCGGCCGGTGTCGCCCTGGCCGGGGGGCACGCCTACGCCATGTGCCGGCCGCCAGGGCACCATGCCTACGCCGACTCCGCGGGCGGGTTCTGCTACCTCAACAACACGGCGATCGCAGCGCAGCGGCTGCTCGTCGAGACAGGGGGGCCGATTGCCATCCTCGATATCGACGTGCACCACGGCAACGGCACACAGGGAATCTTCTACCGGCGAAGCGACGTGCTGACCGTCTCGGTCCACGCCGATCCTGCCGAGTACTACCCATTCTACGCTGGATACGCCGACGAGATGGGCGAAGGCCCGGGTATCGGCGGCAACCGCAACCTGCCGCTGGCTTTGGGATCGGGTGACGAGGTCTGGCTCGCGGCAATCGTTGCCGGCCTCGAAACGATCACGGCCAAGCGGCCACGGGCCCTCGTCGTAGCCCTCGGCCTCGACGCCGCCGCCGAGGATCCGATCGGTGTCCTCAAGGTGTCGGGTCGAGGCTTCTCGGCGGCCGGGCACCTGATCGCGGGCACAGGGCTGCCGACCGTGATCGTGCAGGAGGGTGGCTACCTGTGCGAAGCGCTGTCGCGAAACCTCCTCGCCTTCCTCAGCGCCTTCGACGCTGCGCGGGCCTGAGCGACGCTTCGGAGCGCCGCTCGCACGTAGTCTCCGCGTGATCGGCTGACGGCTCTACGCGAATACGGCCGTGTGGCGCTCCGTGCCGGCAACCAGCGCGCTCCTGAGCAGGCCGGGAATCTGCGACGGTGTATCGGCCACCGCCACGCCCGCCGCCTCCAGCGCGGCGCGCTTCCCACCGTAGCTGCCCACGTCGCCCGAAACGATCGCGCCGGCATGGCCCATCTTCTTGCCCGGCGGAGAGGCCCGGCCCGCGATGAAGGATACGACGGGCTTGCTCATGGTGGCCGCGTACTCGGCCGCCTGCTCCTCCATCGCGCCGCCGATCTCACCCACCATGACGACGGCGCGGGTGCGGTCGTCCTCGTCGAGGGCCTTCAGCGCGTCGCGCGTGCTGGTGCCGATCATCGGGTCCCCGCCGATGCCGAGGAAGGCCGACTGCCCGATCCCGGCTCGGGTCAGGTTCAGGCAGATCAGGGTGCCCAGGCTGCCGCTGCGCGAGATCACCCCGACCTTGCCGGGCCGGAAGATGTTGCCGTTGTGGCCGGGCATGATCCCGACGAATCCCTCGCCGGGCGTGACGACGCCCGCGGTGTTCGGCCCAATGATGCACGTACCATGGCGCAAGGCCGCGTGGTGGATGGCGAGCACGTCCCGCGCCGGGATGTGCTCGGTGAGAACCACCACCGTCCGTGCGCCCGCCTCGATCGCATCGACCGCAGCCATCTTGGCTGCGTCCGGTGGGATGAACATCACGGCCCAGTCGAAGGGCGTCTCGGACATCGCCGCCCGCGCGGTGGCGTAGACCGGTAGACCGAGATGGTGCTGGCCGGCACGCTTGGGGTTGACGCCGGCCACGACGGTCGTGCCGCATCCGATCATCTTCTCAGTCCAGAAAGTGCCCTGCTTGCCGGTGATGCCCTGGACCAGGACCCGGGCGGGTTGACGATAGATGATCATCGAGCGGCCTCCACCGCGGCCTGGACCGCGTCCTCCATCAGGTCATAGGGCTCGATCCCGAGCCCCTCGCGCACTAAGCGTACGGCCTCGTCCTCGCCGGTGCCGTGGATCGAGAAGAAGACCGGCACCGTCGGTGCGAGCCGCTTCCAGGCGTTGACCACGCCCTCCGCCATCACGTCGGTGCGCGCGAAGGCACCGCAGAAATTGACGACGAGGCTCTTCACGCCGGGATTGGACAGCACCAGGCGCAGCGCCGTCTCCGACTTGGTGTAGGCCTCACCGCCGATCTCCAGGAAGTTCGCAGGCCGACCGCCGCAATGGCTGATCACGTCCATGGTGGTCATCGTGAGCCCAGCGCCGTTGGCCAGGACACCGACATCGCCGTCGAGCTGGATAAACTTGAGGCCCGCGGCGGCACCGTCGCGTTCGAGCGGGGTCATCGGTTCGGCTGCGGCCGCGGGCGCGAGGTCGCCCTGCCGGAAGGCCGCGGCCTCGTCGAGGGTGAGCTTGCAGTCGAGCGCGACGACCCGCCCGTCGGCCAGGAGTGCCAACGGGTTGACCTCGATCAACTCGGCATCGACCGTCACCGCGATGCGATAGAGCGAGGCTAGGATCCCGGCGACCTTCGTCTCGGCGCCCCCGAGGTCCAGGCCGGCGATCAGCGCCTCGGCATCCGCCGCGTCGAAGCCAGCATCGAGATCGACGCGATGGCGCCGCAGGGCCTCGGGTCGGGTGGCTGCGACCTCCTCGATATCCATGCCGCCCTCCGTGGAGAACAGCACCAGCGGGCAACGGCCCACCGTGTCGGTCAGGATCGCGGCGTAGAACTCTCGGGCTATCGCGGCCCGCTCCTCCAGGAGCACCGACTCGACCGCGTGGCCGTCGATCGTCAGGGCGAGGATGCTTTCGGCGACGCGCTCGGCCTCGTCGGCCGACAGGGCCGCTCGGATGCCGCCGGCCTTGCCGCGCTTGCCGGTGGGGACCTGCGCCTTGACCATGCAGGGCCCCAACTCGGCGAAGGCCGCTCGCGCCGCGCTGGCGGTTTCGCAAAGCACGGCCCTGGGGACGGGAACGCCCGCCGGCGCCAATACCCGCTCCTTGGCCGCGTGTTCGAGGAAGTTCATCGGCCTGCCTCCTGCGTTTCGACATGTCTGATCCGGTCCCAATGCGGGCCGAACAGGTCCCGCTCGCTCGGTCGGTCCTCGGGGATGGGGGTGACGAGGTGGGTGATGTTGAGGAAGTGCCGATAGCTCAGGTTCTCGGAGATGCTGTTCTTCTGCCAAGATCCGCAGCCCATACTCAGGGTGAAGCCGAGGCCCGAGTTGAAGCCGCCTCCGTTCCCGAAGGTGTGGGCGAAGTTGACGAGCACGCGAACGACGTCGAGATCCTCGGCGAGTTCGCGTGCCCGGGCCATGTCGGTGGTGTGGATGCCGCAGGAATGGCCCTTGCCCTGGTGATCCAGGATCGCGGCCACCTGCGCCTTGGCATCGGCGAAGTCGCGGGCGCGGTACACGGTGAGCACGACCGCGAGCTTCTCGCCGGAGAACGGGAACGCCTTGCCGACGCCCCGCTCCTCGACAAGGAAGAAACGCTTGCCTGTCGCTGCGTCAGACAAGTCGAAGGCTCGGGCCAGGACGTCGGCGTCGCGGGCGATGAGGTCGCGGTTGAGCTTGCCGCGCAGCCACAGCCGCTCGGCGATGCGGTCCTTCTCCTCGGGCGTGCAGCGATAGGCGCCGGCCCGTTCGAGCGCGGCGATCGCCGCGTCATAGACCGCGTCGACGATGACGAGCGCATTCTCGGAGGAGCAGGAGGTCGCGTTGTCGAAGATCTTCGAGTCGCGGATGCGCGACGCGGCGGCGTCGAGATCGGCCGTCTCGTCGATCATGACCGGGACGTTGCCCGCCCCGACGCCGATCGCCGGCGTGCCGGAGGAATAGGCTCGCCGAACGTTATCCTGCGAGCCGGTGACCACCACGAGGTCGCACGCCTTCATCAGCGCCTCCGTCGAATCCTTGGTCACCGGCGCGGGCAGGATCTGGACGAGGTCGGCGGGGAAGCCGATCGCCTCCAGTTCGGCGCGCATCAAGTTCACGGCGCGCTCGGTGGTGCGGTACCCGAGCGGCGACGGCGCGATCACGACGGCATTGCGGCCCTTGATCGCCATCATCGCCTTGTTGACCGGCGTCGCGCCCGGATTGGTGGACGGCGTCACCGCACCGATGACCCCCATGGGCTTGGCGTACTTCACCAAGCCCCGATCGTGATCCCGCTCGATGATGCCCACCGACCGGCCACGCAGCAGGTCGCGCAGCGTGCCGAAGGTCTTGCGCTGCTTCTTGACGACCTTGTCGGGCACGTTGCCGAGGCCGGTATCCTCGACGGCGAGTTCCGCGAGGGCGCGGGCGTTCTCCGGCTTGTAGAGAGACCATGCGAGGGCTCGAACCGCCGCGTCCGCGCCGTCCTGGTCGACCTGCGCGAACGACCTCTGCGCGGTCCGGGCCCGTTCCATGACGATCTCGACCGGCCGGTTGTCGACGGATCGTCCCGGAAACGGCATGGGCTCGGAGGGGGCGAGGGGACGGGCTTCCGACATGGCGGCACACTCCAAGGTTCGTTGGCGAGAGACGCCGGCACCGCGGATCCGTGCGGTCCGGATTTCGGGACGCGTCGTCGATCAGGCGACGGGCTTGGCGGCGATCCGAGCGGAGACCGACGAAGGCGCCTCGACGTCGTCGAGGAACGGTTCGTCTGGCCGCATCCGGCAGGCGAGGCCTGCACCGAGGAGCAACAGCCCCAGCGACGCGACGAAGGGCAGGTCCCACCGTCCCGTCAGGTCGATGACCCAGCCGAACGCCACGGGCGAGATCATCCCGGCCAGACCGAAGCCGAAATTCATGAAGCCGCTGGCCGTGCCGGCGTGCTGGGGCGCGATGTCCATCGGCACAGCCCAGATCGGCGCGACGATCAGCTCCGCGAAGAAGAACGCGCCGCTCAGGCAGAGCGTGATGGTCAGGAGGTCCTTCACGAACAGGACCGGCAACATGCACAGGAAGGCGCCGAGGAAGCCCACCACGATGACGCTGACGCGGCCCTTCGCGACACTCCCCGTCCCGCGCACGATCCGATCGCTGACGATGCCGCCAACCGTGTCGCCGACGACGCCCGCGAAGAACACGCCCGACGCGAAGATCGCCGTCTTCTTGATGTCGAGGTGGTATTCGTGGAGGAAGTACGACGGGATCCAGTTCAGGAACAGCCAGAGCGTCCAGCCGTAGCAGAAATCGGTCATTGTCACCGGCATCATGCGCTTGAGCAACCGCCCCCAAGGCACGGGCCTGCGTTGCGCGCGTGTCGTCCGGGGCGGCAGGATGGCGAGCTCCTCCGGCGTGACGCCGCGGTGGTCGCCGGGATCGTCACGGAAGTAGAACCACCAGACGGCGACCCACGCAAAGCTCACGAATCCGACAATGACGAAGCTGTCGCGCCAGGACAGGGCGACGATCAGGAAGGCGATCAGCGGAGGCGTGAGCGCGTTGCCGAGGCGCGCGAAGGCGTGGGTGATGCCCTGGGCGAAGCCGCGCCTATCCGGGGGCATCCAGTTCGCCAGCGCGCGCGTGGCCGTCGGAAAAGCGGAGCCTTCGCCGACGCCGAGGAGGAAGCGCACCGCGACGAGCGAGAGGGCGCCCTCGACATAGCCGACCATCACAGTCGCCGCGGACCAGATCGATCCGCAGATCAACAGCGTCAGGCGCGGGCCGAGCCGATCGCCGAGCCACCCTCCGGCGATCTGGAAGAACGCGTAGGGGTACGCGAACGCCGAGAAAGCGAGTCCGAGCTCGGTATTCGTGAGCCCGAGCTCTTTCTGGATTGCCGGCGCAGCGGTGCCGATGTTGACCCGATCGATATATGTCACCAAGTACATCAGGCAGATCAGCAGAAGTACGCGATCCGTAGATTTAAATCGGCCGAGTCCCAGCATCTTGCCCTCCCGGTCGGGGACCGAGACCGGGAAGCTGCCGTAGGATCGGCAGACGTTCCGCGGGAACTCGGTGCGTCTGTGCGTTTCCATCCTTCCGAAGCGACCGCTGCAGGACGTTGGGTGCCTGCATTATAAGTCAGACCGCTCTCGGAACCTCATGGTAGCGATCACCCCCTTCCCCGCGAAATTTATTTTCTGTATGACACTCATTCAGGAAATTGATCAGAATGATTCCGGATCTCGAAATTTCTTTGCTTCGCTCTTTCGTGGCCGTGAACGAAACCGGCAGTATAACGCTAGCTGGTCAGCTGGTCGGACGTACACAGCCGGCGATCACCCACCAAATGCACCGCCTAGAACGCGCCTTGGGCAAGACGCTCTTCTCGGGTGACCGCCGCCACCTCGCCCTCACCCGCGATGGGGAGGTTCTGCTCGCCTACGCGCGCACCCTCCTGAGCCTCAACGACGAGGTGCGGGAGCGCTTTGCGGCGCCGGAGGTCGTCGGTCACGTTCGACTCGGCGTGCCGGATCTCTATGCGGCTTTCCTATTGCCGACCGTGCTCGTCGGTTTCGCGCGCGCTTATCCGCAGGTCGAGATCCAGCTACGCTGTTCCCGCAGTATCCATCTGCACGCCGCGCTGAGGCGCGAGGAGATCGACATCGCCCTGATGACCCGACAGCCGGACCTGGACGGCGGCGTGCCGGTGCGCGACGAGCCCCTGATCTGGGTCGCTGGGCGCGACTATCCGGTGGACTTGGATGCGGTTTTGCCTCTGGCGCTGATGCCGCCCGGCAGCATCTACCGGCAGCACGCGACCGGCGCGCTCGGAAAGGCCAGGCGCTCGTGGGCGGTGACTGCGGTCAGCGACAGCATCGCGGGATTGCAGGCCGCCGTGCATGCCGGACTGGCGATCTCCGTCTTCCCCCTTTGCGCGTTGACGCCGCAGCTGCGGCGGCTTGGAGCTGCGGAGGGTCTGCCTCCGCTGCCGGCGCAAGAGATCACCCTGCATCGACGGGGGAACGGCGTGTCCGCCGCGACCGATCACCTCGCTCGGTACATCCTGTCGGAACTCGGGAACGTCACGCGCCAACAAGCGTCTTCATAGGCGTTCTTTGTTGCAGCGCACAACGCCGCTTGATAAAGCAGCGTCCCGATCACGCTGGTTTCGCAATGAACGACCTCGACCGCATTCGCGACCTGTTTCCTCTAATCGCTGCACTCCTGCTCGTGACGAGCTTGGTGCAGGCACACGCCGCGCGGCCCGCGGCGTACCACGGGCCGGGTTTCAGCTTTGAGGCGGCGGCTACCAGGGTGAAATGGCATATGCTGGAAGTCGCCCGGAACGAGCACGGCGAAGCCATGCTCTATCCGGGCAACTGAGCGTCTGGCAAAGAGCGGTCAGGCAGCCTGCTGCGGCCGCATGTCCGCACGATCGATGCCGGCCACGATCACGGGTTTCTTCATCGCATCCCGTCGGAACGGCTCGCCGAGTTCCTGGTTCAGGATCACCTCGATAAAGGTGGTGATCCCGCGGCTCTGCGCCTCGCCGGCCTCCCGGATGGCTTGCGTCAAGGCAGCCTGCGCGTCGACGCTTACACCCCTGAAGCCGCATCCTTCGGCGATCTTCGCGTAACTGAGCTTACGGTCGAGCTCGGTCCCGACGAAGTTGTTGTCGTACCACAGCACCGTGTTGCGCTTTTCGGCACCCCACTGATAGTTGCGGAAGATCACCATCGTGATCGCCGGCCACTCGTCGCGCCCGATTGAGGACATCTCGTTCATCGAAATGCCGAAGGCACCGTCACCAGCGAAACCGAAGACCGGGGTGTCGGGACATCCGATCTTCGCCCCGATGATCGAAGGGAACGCGTAGCCGCAGGGGCCGAACATGCCGGGCGCTAGATACCTGCGGCTCTGCTCGAAGGTCGGATAGGCGTTGCCGATCGCGCAATTGTTGCCGATATCGGTGGACATGATGGCGTCCCGCGGCAGGCCCGCCTGGATCGCTCGCCAAGCCTGTCGCGGCGACATCAAACCCGTATCGCGCTCGCGCGATTCAGCGTTCCAGGACGTACCCGGATCGTCGTCCTCATGGTCCATCGACGATAGCGTCTGCAGCCATGCCGACTTCGTCTGATGAATCAGGGCCTTTCTCTCCGAGCGCCCACTATCACCGGCGGAACTCGATATCTGCTCCAGAAGCTGGCGGCCGACCTGCTTGGCATCGCCACAGATGCCTACCGTGATCTTCTTGGTCAGGCCGATGCGGTCGGGATTGATGTCGACCTGGATGATTTTGGCATCCTTGGGCCAATAATCGATACCGTAGCCCGGTAGGGTAGAGAATGGATTCAGACGCGTGCCGAGGGCGAGCACCACGTCGGCCTTCGCGATGAGCTCCATCGCCGCCTTGGAGCCGTTGTACCCTAGTGGGCCGGCGGCAAGGGGATGACTTCCAGGGAACGCGTCGTTGTGCTGGTAGCCGGAGCAGACCGGCGCATCCAGGCGCTCGGCCAGCGCGATCGACTCGGGGATCGCGTCTCCGATTACGACGCCGGCGCCGTTGAGGATGACGGGAAATTCGGCGTTCGAGAGAAGTTCGGCTGCTTCCGCGATCGCGGTACGGCCGCCGGAGGGGCGTTCGAGCCGGACGATCTGTGGCAGGTCGATGTCGACGACGTGCGTCCAGTAATCGCGCGGGACGTTGATCTGTGCCGGTGCGCAGCCCCTCCAAGCCTGCTCAATCACCCGATTGAGCACCTCGGCTACGCGGGATGGGTCACGAACCTCTTCCTGATAGCAGACCATATCCTCGAACAGAGCCATCTGCTCGACTTCCTGGAAGCCGCCCTGACCGATCGTCTTGTTGGCCGCCTGCGGCGACACCAACAGCATCGGAGTATGATTCCAGTAGGCCGTCTTCATGGCCGTGACGAAGCCGGTCACGCCCGGTCCATTCTGGGCGATCGCCATCGCCATCTTACCGGTGGTCCGGGTATACCCGTCGCAGATCAACCCGGCATTGGTCTCGTGAGCGCAATCCCAAAAGGTGATTCCCGCTTTCGGGAACAAGTCGGACACGGGCATCATCGCGGACCCGATGATCCCGAAGGCATGCTCGATGCCGTGCATCTGGAGGACCTTAACGAAAGCCTCCTCCGTGGTCATCCTCATAGCGCATCCTCCTATCTCGGCAATGTTTCGTGGGTCGCGCAGCCACGGGCGCCAGCCCTCCGCGATGTGGACGCCACGGACTTGTTAAAGACAGCTTCCCTCGCGAAGCCGCCGTGACGACGCCGTCAGCGGATCGCCGGTGCAGGACCGCTCACCACCCACGTTTTACGCGAGCCGCCATCAATGGCTGAACGCGCACACCTTCATGGACCGTTCTCGTCGACGTCGCAACAGAGATCTCGTTTTTTTGCTTTCAACGTTCTGGAAATCGGAATAATAAACGAATGAGCATGGACGAAGCCATCGAAACCTCGCCTGCGCTGAAGGCGTTCAGCTTACTGGAGATCATCGCGGCGATGGATCATCCTCCGACCCTGGCGGAGTTGACCGAGACGGCGAATCTGCCGAAGCCGACCCTGCATCGCTGGCTTTCGATGCTCGAGGGGGCCGAGTTGCTACGACGGCTTCCCGACGGTCGGCGCTACGAACTCGCCGATCGGGCCACCGCACTTGCCTTCGCCATCCTGTCCAACAATCCGGGGTCGACGCGCCGCCACCAGATCCTCGACGGCGTCGCGCGCGAGCTGGGCGAGTCGTGCAACCTGACGGTCCTCCAAGGAGCCGAAGTGGTCTACCTCGACCGTGTGGAGGCCTCACAGCCGTTGCGCGTCGCCTTCCAGAAGGGCTCGCGGGTTCCAGTCCACTGCTCGGCGAGCGGCAAGATATTCCTCTCGGCAATGCCGAAGGGACGACGCGATCGTTTGATCGCGACCCTCAAGCTCGTTCGCCATACCGAAAACACCCTGGTCGAGCCGGAGGCGCTCGCCGCCGAGCTCGACGCCATCAAGCACCAGGGCTTTTCCCTCGACGACGAGGAATTCCTGACTGGTTTGTTCTGCGTCGCTGTGCCGATCCTCGACCGGACGGGGCGCGAATGCATCGCCGCCCTAGCCCTGCAGGGCCCGGTCGTGCGGCTTTCCCGCGACAACGCCGAAGCCCGTCTGCCCACCCTCCGCGACGCCGCGAGGGCGCTTGCGGCGACGCTGACATGACCTGACGTCACAGGAGCGAGGAACCCATGGCTACGCTAGAGACGATGGTCGCGTTTCCAAGGCTGGAAGCCATGGCGACGAGGGCCCGCGCCGCCGGCCGCCTCCGGGTGGGGATCGTCTACCCGTGCGACGCGGGTGCGCTGGGGGCGGCCCTGGAAGCGCGGGAGCAGGGCTTCATCGATCCCGTCCTCATCGGGCCACCCGGACTGATCCGTAGGGCCGCCGCCGATGCAGACGTAAGTCTCGCGGGCTGCGAGATCGTCGACGCCCCCGACGCCCTGGGGTCGGCACGAAAGGCGGTGGCCCTCGCGGGAGCCGGCGAGATCTGCGCACTCATGAAAGGCTCGCTGCACACTGACGAATTGCTGGGCGCCGTCGTCGGGCGCGACAGCCCGCTCAGGACGGGTCGCCGAACGAGCCACGTGTTCTGGTTCGACTGTCCCGCCTATCACAAGCCGCTGATGTTGACGGATGCCGTGGTGAACATCTCCCCCGGCCTGATGGAAAAAGCGGACATCGTGCGCAACGCGATCGGTCTGGCCCAAAGCCTAGGCATCCCGACCCCAAAGGTCGCGATCCTGGCCGCCGTCGAAACCGTCAATCCGGCGCTCCCCTCAACCATCGATGCGGCCGCCCTCTGCAAGATGGCCGACCGCGGTCAGATCACAGGCGCGACCCTCGATGGACCGCTCGGCTTCGACAACGCGGTCTCGCTAGCATCGGCCAGCACGAAGGGCATCGTGTCCCTCGTGGCCGGCGAGCCCGACATTCTCGTCGTACCGAACCTCGATGCCGGCAACACCCTCTACAAATCGTTGGTGTATCTCGGAGGGGCCGCTTGTGCGGGCCTCGTCCTCGGCGCGCGCGTGCCGGTCATCTTGACCAGCCGGGCCGACTCGCGGCAGGCGCGCATCGCCTCCTGCGCGCTCGCCGCGTTCGCGGTGTCCCGACCGGATCATTGACATTCGCCCATGAGCGAAGTGAAATTCTCCTGCGACGCGCTTTGGCGACACGTTCACCCTGCTTCTTTCGAATGCCGACGAGGCCGGTGCGATGCGCGTCGCCGAGGTGGTTTATGGTCTAAGGTAGCGGGCTGTCCATCGATTCAGCCGGTATCGAGCAGGGTGCCGTGACAGTGCGCGTAGGCTTGGCCTGCACGGAGCGGGACGAGCTGGGAGAGGATCTCTATCGACGGGCCGACGGGGCGCTCTACGCGGCGAAGGGGAACGGCCGGAACCGGCCCGAGCCGGTTCCGGCCACTGGAGGCAGGCGCCTAGGCATTCTGCGGGTGGTTTCCACCCGCGACGCGTTGGCATGATAGTTTGTCGGCGACGACTGCGGGGTCTGGCGCACTCTCGATGCAGTCGGCCTCACCCGGCGCCGATCAGCCGCGCTTCGAGCAGATCGAGCTTGGCCCGACCGAACATTTGTCGCTTCACGAGCTTGCGACGGGTGATCTGCCCCTCGGTCTGGCCATTCGACCACGGCTCGGCTAGCGCCGCGGCAACAGCCGCTCTGTCTCTCGACAGGTCGTTTGCGAAGGACGCGAGGAGGCCGCGAGCGGCCGTGTCGATCCACGTGTCGAGGTCCGGCGGTCTCCGCTCACGCAATCAATGCACACCGACGGCCAGGCGCCGACCGTAACCGAAGCGCATCTCTGGTGAAGCCTTGGCCTCGTTCTTGTCCTGTTCTACACTATCCATGCGATTGTCGGGAATCGAGCGTGGACAGACGCGGTGTGTTCGTTCGGGCAGAGGAGGCTCACTTCCTCGAAGAAGCTGGCCGGTGGCGCCGACAGTGCATTAAGGTTCTGTCTCACGCCCAACTGCAGGGGCCGCTCTACAAGGCCGTCGACGGTGTGGTGAACGCGATCGACGGCGTGACGGAGGTTGTAGCCGGCGATCGTCAGCGTTTCCACCAAGAGGCACCCAGGACACCAGCGCCGGTCCTACCGCCAGGGAAGCGGTTGCGCACCGTCGAGTGATCCAGCTCCAGAGGCGTCAGTCGCTGCCCCCTTCACGCCTCGGAGCCAAATGGTCTTCCAGGTGCTGCGCGGCATCGGCGTACAGCTCGAACCGCCGTAGCAAAACGGACCGCTTGGCTTCCTTCTTCGTTCTGCCCAGCTTTTCCTTGGCCTTGTCCGCCTTCCCACGAAGTTTATTAGCCAGCTTACCAAATGACTCGTCAATCTTGCTCGTAATCTTGTCGCTCTCCTCCTTCATGATCTCGGAGTAGTCCTTGGTCTCTGGCTTGGTCGTATGCCGGTTCATGCCATCCATCCGATTTCACGACTGTTGGGGAATGGACAGCCTATAGAGAAGCGTTGAGGGCATGTCGCCTTGTCTGCAACGTCATGCCGATCATCGCCAGCATCCGGGCCAGCGGGATCGAGACGAACGCGGGCATTGCTGACGAGCTGAACCTCCGCCGGGTTCGTACCGCTCGTGGTGGCGAGTGGGGCGCAACCCAGGTCCAGCGGGTTCTGGCGCGTGCTGCTTAAGATACACCAGGCGGATCAAAGAGACGGGGCGTGCCGAGTGACCGGCGCGCCCTTCGTCGTTTCAGGCTGTGTAGTGCGGCGGCTTGGGAGTGGAAGCCCGGAGTAGCGTGTCGCCTTTTGCAAAGCGGGAGAGAGGGAATAGGCTCATCCAAAAGTAGTAATGGAAGAGCTTGCCATGAAGCTGGACGAAACGCGCCGTGTCGACGCCACGCCATCTTTCCCGCCGCCCCCGATAATGGTTCACCCACGCCGGGATGAGGATTATCAGCAGTTGATGCGCCGCCTGCGCAACGCTCATGCGAGCCAGCGCGCCGCCCGGAATTACCGGCTCGGCGACCTAAGGGGGCACGGAAGGCAACCTTTCAACTCATCGCGACTTGATGCACGTTTGAGCCCTAGAAAAAAGGGCCGCCCCCGAAGGAGCGGCCCGAGTTTTGGGAGGAAACGCCCGTAAGGGCAGCAACACGCGTCGCCATCGCATGCTGCACTGCAATAGCGAGGTTAGTGGGTAGTTCCCAAGCTCGACTTTTTTGTGCCTTCATGCCGGCTGTGAGATCGCCGGCTACATCTCTAACACGTTGATAGGCGTCATATCGATCTGGACCGGGGTGGTCCCATCACCCAACTTCTGGCCTGCCCCCTGAAAAATGGCTCTTCGCCAAGTTTGGTGGATCAGGCTGCGAGGAGGAACCGTCGGCGGAGGAGATCGAGGTTGGCGCGGCCGTACATGGCGCGCTTCAAGAGCTTGAGACGTGTGATCTGCCCTTCAGCCTGCCCACTGCTCCAAGGGAGTGTCAGCGCAGCCCGGACGGCGTCTCCGTCCTGACCGAGGCTGACAGCAAAGTTCTCCACGATGCGGACGCCGCAGGTTTGCGCTTCGCAGAGCCATTCATCGAACGCCGTGACATCCGACCTTCCCGATGGCGGCGGATGAGAGCGGCTCCGGACGATCCAACAGAACCGGCGGCCGAGATCGACGACCTTGGCTGCTTCGGGATCCTGCAGGACGCGCGCGACGACCGCGGCTGCCTCGGGGTCGAGGTCTTCGGGCTCACGCAAGAGATACCAGGACAGTTGCTTGGATGAGGCCAGGGGTGATGCGGTGGAGATCGCAACACGGATGTCAGCTGTTGCTGGCGGCGACCGGATGGTCATTCCGGCCAAGCCTGCGCGCCGCTCGGATAACCAGCGACGCACCTGCTTCGCGGTGCCGGCAAATCCGATACCCTGAAGTTCGCGCCAGAGCTGCGTCGCGTTCTCGCACCCCTCATCCAGGCGGACATGCAGGTGCCCGAGATAAGGATCGAGCATGCTCGGCTTCGGCTCGCGCATGCCGTTCCGGGGAAAGCTCGCGGCGAAGGCGTACTTGCGCACCGTCGCGCGGGCCAAGCCCGTCTCGCGATTGATGCGCCGAAGCGAGTGTCCTTCCGCATGGCGGCGACGCACGTCGTCATAGGCGGCTTCCCATCGACCGCGGGCCGCGGCCCGCGCGAGCATCTCGGACGGTGCGCGCGGGTAGGGCGTGACGCGCCGAATCGATGGCGATGACGGGGCCACGGCCGGCAACAGCTTCAGACGCGGATGGACGCGGGCGAGCCAGCGCTCGACCATCTGTCGGGTATTGAGCAGGAGATGCCACCGGTCTGCGACCTGAACGGCATCGGGCGCACCCATGGCGGTCCCACGCGCATATTCGGTCGAGCGGTCCCGTGCCACGACCTGGATCTGTGGGTCGCGCCGGAGCCGAGCCGCCAGCGTCGCGGCCGAACGATCCGGCAGCAGGTCGATGGCATGGCGGCGTTCGAGGTCGACCAGGATGGTGCCTAGGTTCGGCCCTTGCGCAGGGCCCAGTCGTCTACCCCGACGATGATCGGTTTGGATCGGGTCGGCAGCGGCCATTTGCGGATGCCCCTCAGCAGCGTCGTGGCACTGGTGGGCATCGCCAGGTGCGGCAGCAGCCGGGCGGCGGGCGTGGCACCGAGCGCCAGCGCGGTCCGAACCTGGGCATCGGCCAGCCGGCGGGTCCTCTGAGCGTAGCGGTCGAGGAGGCGAGGCAGACGCTCGGCGAAGGTCCGACGCGCGCAAGCAGGATCGTGGCAGTAGAAGCGCCGGATCGTCAGGTTCAGGCGCACCTCCTGACCGCTCGTCGGTAGGTCGGCGGAACGCCGGTGATAGCGACTATGCACCGACCGGCTGACCGTACGACAACCTGGGCAACGGGCATGATCGCGCTTCGCTTGAGCGGCAATGCGAAGGGTAGTGCTCTCCTCACGCGTGACGTGGAGAAAGCGACAACCGGGTATGTGACAGAGAAGGGTCATACCCTGATCTGAGAATCCCCGCCCGGTTCAGCCAGGAGCTACCTTCCGGCATCCCTTCCACCAACCCAATCCACCAAACTTGGCGAAGAGCCGCAAACTGGTCCGCGCTGAGCGCAAGTTTTTCGGGCATCCTGAACCCTGAAGGAGGGTGGATGCCATGCCTCGCAAACGCTTCACGAACGAACAGATCGCCTTTGCCCTGCGGCAGGCGGAGAATGGTGCGACGGTGGATGAGGTCTGCCGGAAGATGGGCGTGTCCGAGCCGACGTGTCTCACGCTGGAAGAAGCAGTTCGTCGGCATGGGCGTGCCGGAGATCCGACGGCTCAAGCAGCTGGAGGACGAAAACGGCAAACTCAAACGGCTGGTCGCCGACCTGACGCTGGACCGCTCCATGCTGCAGGATGTGCTCAAGCGAAAGTGGTGAGGCCCGCCGTTCGCCGCGAGGTCGCCGGCCACCTGCAGGTGGCCGACGACATCAGCGAGCGTCGGGCCTGCCAGGCCACCGGCTTCGGCCGCTCCTCCCAGCGCTACGGCAAGCGCTCTGATCCGCAGGTTGCGCTGCGGATGAGACTGAAGGAGCTGGCCGCCGTGCGGGTGCGCTACGGCTACCGGCGGCTGCACATCCTGTTGCAACGGGAGGGCTGGGCCGTGAACCACAAGCGCACCTACCGGATCTACCGCGACGAGGGACTGTCGATCCGGTCCAAATTGCCCAAGCGCAAGCGAGCCTGGCGCTATCGCCAGGGACGACCGGTGATCGGTGGGCCCAACGAGGTCTGGGCGATGGACTTCATGTCCGACCGCATCTTCGACGGGCGTCCGTTTCGGATCCTGACCGTCGTCGATTGCCACACGCGAGAGGCGCTCTCACTGACGCCGAGAGCCAACTTCCGCGCCTTCCAGGTGACCGAGGCGCTCGACGCCTTGGTCAGGCTGAGGGGGCGGCCCAAAAGCCTGCGGGTCGACAACGGACCGGAGTTTGCCGGTCGCATGCTCGACCAGTGGGCCTACCTGAACGGGGTCGAGATCGACTTCTCCCGACCGGGCAAGCCGACCGACAACGCCTACATCGAGTCGTTCAACGGCCGTCTACGGGCGCAGTGCCTGAACGCCTCGTGGTTCCTGTCGCTGGCCGATGCCCGCGAGCGCATCGAGGAATGGAGGTGCCACTACAACAAAGATCGACCCCACACGGCCCTGGGCGGCTTGACGCCCCGAGCCTTCGCCAACCAAGCTGTCACAGCCCGAGAACTTGCATAGGCCGTGGACCACAAACGGGGTCAACTCCAGACCGACGATGCACTAACTTCGAACCTGGGCCACCGAACGGGGGCAGGTCACATTGAGGAGGATCCGGAGTACGTCGCAGCCGTGAAGGGTCGATGGACGAAGGCATCGGGAGCGAAACTTATTCCGTCCGATTGGCCGCTCAGGGCCTGAGCAAGAGCAGCTCGGGAATATCTCGTTGGAAGCCGATCTGCGAAATCAGCCCAAGGTTCCTTGGACAGGCGGCCGTTCAATGTTGAACAACCTGCTCGTGTCGTGGTTGCCGCTTGAAAGTCCTCTTTTCCCACCAAGCGGACGTCTAGTCCGGCAGATTTGAAGGTCTGCAACGGATCATCAGGCCGCGAACAGTCTCGGAGCTCCATTGATGATAAACTCGCGCCGCTTGGTCGCGAGCACCTTCGCGTAGGTCGTTTCGATCATCCGCACGCTCGTCCCGCAGTTATCCGCTACTACGTTCAGCGGCACTCCGGCCTCGATCGCGCGCGAGATGTACGAGTGCCGCAGCGCATAAAACGTCCCGGTCGGATCGAGCTTCGCGGCCGCGAGCGCCCGTTTCATCGGTCTAACCTGATGGCTTGCGCCCCAGGCTTCTCCATTGATGCGGCACAGGAGCGGTGCGTCCTGCGGGCGACCGGCCGCGAGCCTCACGAAGAACGTGACCGCCTCGGGCTGCAGGATTACGGTGCGTGCGCCCGTCTTACCGCTTGGCACATGCAGGGTCTCACCCGTGCTGTCGAAGTGGCGGACCCGACAGGCGGCGAGCTCCCCGTAGCGCGCGCCCGTAAGAAAGCCGGCCGTCAGAAGATCGCGGAAGCCAGGATCATCGCAGTGCTCGAGTAGCCGTAGCACTTCGGCTGCCACGAAATGCACCTCCCGTGCCCGGCCCACGCGCTGGAACGGGCGTACCAGTCGCCACGCGCTGTCATCGCTTAGGCCGTTCGCCGGATCGCTGACGGCGTGGTTGAGCATCGCCTTCACGATGCTGAGAACACGATTAGCGGTGTCCTGGCTGCGCCGCCGCTGTTCGGGATCGTCGCACCGCCGTACCAAACCATCCCGCCATGCCTCGATCTGTCGACGGATTAGCTCAGACACGTGCTTCGCGCCGAAGCGAGGCAGGAAGAGGCGGTTGAGGCGCAGCCGCGCGTCGTTTGCAGTGCGCTGATTCCGAGCTTCAAGGCCGGCGAGATAGGCGGCCGCGGCGCGCTCGACGGTCAGCGGGGTCTGGCGAGCACCACCAGGCTCATCACCGCGCGCCTTGGTCTTGGATAAGGCTTGCGCCTCCCAGTAGGTGAGGATGCGTTGCCCGTCGCTTTCATCGAAATCGTCGGCGACACCGATGCGCTTCGTCCATGAGCTGCTGCAGCCGTCGGCGACGCGCACGACCCAAGTGCCGGCGGTCTCGTTGCGGCGGTAGCCGAGCGAGATGCCCGGAGCGACGCGCACGTAGATCGGCTTTTTGGCGACCGGCAGCTTGAGGCGGTTGGTGCGGGTCTCGAGTTTCGGGGCGCGAGCGCTGCGGGCCATAGTGTCCAGTTAGTGTCCCGTCCGTGTTCCTGGATTGTGCCACACGGCACCGGACAAGCCAAGGCGCAAAAATCGGAAAGTACGTTCTATAACAGTATCTTACGCGGACGCTGTTGGACGTCGTCGGACTATCTGCGGCGCCCTTTCACGGCGAAAACACGGGTTCGATTCCCGTAGGGCGCGCCAGGGTTTTCAAGCACTTAAGTGCGTATATCTAACGCGGCTCACATAGGCGTCTCACACAGCTCGTGTTTCGGCGATCCTCATGTCTGGGGGAGAGCTCGAGTTCAGCGAGCGAGGTCTGCCTTCGATGCCCCGGGCGCATTGGGGGCCTAAGAGCGCCTAACGAAACCGGCGGTTGGCGCGTTGGTAGAGCATGGCGAAGTTCCTCGTTCCCGACGATCTCTGGGTGGTGATCGCGCCGCTGCTGCCTCCGGCGCGGGTGCGTCCGAAGGGCGG
>NZ_VRVA01000081.1:0-25660 GCF_008039945.1 Methylobacterium sp. WL64 | reverse complement strand
GGGAAGGGCGGGGGAGCGGCGGGTTCGGCCGCCTCTGCGCTGATGCGTGGTGCCAAAAGGTGGTGCCGGACGGTTCTCGAAAAAGGCGTGCGCCCGCGATCGGGCACCGGACCGCTGATTCGGTCTCGTCACCGCAAGATGGGGTTCCGGCCGGTCCGCGGCAACGGTGGCCGTCGCGTCCTCAACAGGCGCGATCAGCCGGTGGACGCCGATTTGCGGATGCGGTCGACCGCGAGATCGACGTCGAAGGCCGGGTCCAGGATCTCGTCGAGGCCGAACGGGCAGGCGCGGGGCAGGGTCAGGTTCACCTGGCCTTCTCCGGGCGCAAGCTCCGGCGTCTCCGCCTGCTGGATCGCCAGCGTCCAGGCGCCGTCCATGCGCAGGCTCCCGGCCTGCGGCGGGTCGGCGCCCAGGGCGGCGAGCCTGGTCCGGCCGGCCTCGCGGCAGGCGAGGCTCGTGGCGTCGTCGGAGATGAGGGCCGCCTTGATCAGCTCGGCCAGGGCATCCCTGACCCGTTCGACGCTCGCGTTCATGGGCATCCGCTCCGCACCGTCGCCACCGTGGCAAGCGGGGTGCCAGACCGGTTCGCGGCGACGTGACATAATCGCCGATCTTCCCTCGCGAGGGGCCGGGTGTAGAACGCGTTCATGATCCCGGTCCTGACCCGCCACACCGAGGCCGTGCCGCTCTATGAGGCGGTGGTCGCCGAACTGCGCCTGCGCGGCTTCGCGGGCGACCTCACCGTGTCGGCCGCGGACCGCACGGTCTTTTCCACCGACAACTCGATCTATCAGGTCGAGCCGGGGGCCGTGGCCTTCCCGCGCTCGCGCGACGACCTCGTGCGCATCGCCAAGCTGCTGGACGACCCGCGCTTCACCGAGATCGTGATCCGCCCCCGCGGCGGGGCCACCGGCACCAACGGCCAGTCGCTCGGCCACGGCCTCGTGATCGACACCTCGCGGCACATGAACCGCATCCTGGAGATCGACGTCGCGCGCCGCATCGTCCGGGTCGAGCCCGGGGTGGTGAAGGACCAGCTCAACCGGGCGCTGGCCGAGCACGGCCTGTTCTTCGCGCCCGAACTCTCGACCTCGAACCGCGCGACCATCGGGGGCATGATCTCCACCGATGCCTGCGGTCAGGGCTCCTGCCTCTACGGCAAGACCCGCGACCACGTCCTCGCGCTGACCTGCGTGCTCGCCGACGGCACGGTCTGGACGGCCGAGCCGCTGGACGCGGCCGGCCTCGAAGCCGCCCAGGCCCGCAACGACCGGGTCGGCGAGATCCACCGCACCGTCGATACGGTCGTCACCGAGAACGCAGCGCTGATCGCCGAGCGCTTCCCCAAGCTCAACCGCTGCCTCACCGGCTACGACCTCGCCCATCTGCGCGATGCGGACGGCCGGTTCGACCTCAAGAGCGTGATCTGCGGCTCGGAGGGCACCCTGGCGCTGATCGCCGAGGCGCGGCTCAACGTTCTGCCGATCCCCAAGGCGTCGGTGCTGGTGGCGCTCTCCTACGTGGATTTCGACGCCGCCCTGCGGGACGCCCAGGCGCTGCTGCCGTTCGGCGCGGCCTCGGTGGAGACCATCGATTCCACCGTCCTGGGCCTTGCCCGCAAGGACCCGATCTGGGCCGAGGTCCGCGCCTTCTTCCCGGACGATCCCGCCGGCCGGCCGGTCCACGGCATCAACCTGGTGGAATTCGTCGGCGACGACGCGGACGGCGTGGATGCCGCCCTGGCGCGGCTCACCACGGTGCTGGAGGCCGAGCGCGGGACCGACACCAAGCGCCTCGGCTTCACCATCGCCCGCGGCGACGCGATCGAAAAACTCTGGACCATGCGCAAGAAGGCGGTGGGCCTGCTCGGGGCCGCCAAGGGCGATGCGCGCCCGATCCCGTTCGTCGAGGATACCGCGGTGCCGCCGGAGCGGCTCGCCGACTTCATCGCCGAGTTCCGGGCGCTGCTCGACGCCAAGGGGCTGCGCTACGGCATGTTCGGCCATGTCGATGCCGGCGTCCTTCACGTCCGTCCGGCCATCGACCTGAAGGATCCGAACCAGAACGCCCTGATCCGCGAGGTGACCGAGGGCGTGGTCGCGCTCACCGCAAAGTATGGCGGGCTGCTCTGGGGCGAGCACGGCAAGGGATTCCGCTCCGAGTTCGTGCCCGCGACCTTCGGGCCGCTGATGCCGGCGCTCGAAGCGGTCAAGCGCGCCTTCGACCCGGGCGACCGGATGAATCCGGGCAAGATCGCCACGGCCCGGGGCGGCGCGCTCACCCGGATCGACGGCGTGCCCCGCCGGGGCGAGCAGGACCGGACGATCCCGCCGCCGGTCCGGCAGGATTTCGACGAGGCCCTGCACTGCAACGGCAACGGCGCCTGCTTCACCTTCGATCCGGACGACGCGATGTGCCCGTCCTGGAAGGCGACCCGGGAGCGCCGGCATTCGCCCAAGGGCCGCGCCTCGCTGATGCGCGAGTGGCTGCGCCTGGCGTCACAGGCGGGCATGGACCCCTCCGCGGAGCTGAAGCGCCAGCGCCCCGGCTGGTGGGCCGATGTTTTCGCGACCATGCGCAGCGGTTTCCAGCGCCGCTCCGAGGCCGATGACTTCTCCCACGCCGTGAAGGAGGCGATGGACGGCTGCCTCGCCTGCAAGTCCTGCACGGGATCGTGCCCGATCAAGGTGGACGTCCCGACCTTCCGGGCGAAGTTCCTGGCACTCTACCATGCCCGCTACGCCAGGCCCCTGAAAGACCACCTCGTGGCCGCGCTGGAGCCGCTCCTGCCGCTGGCCGCCCGGATGCCGCGCCTGAGCAACGCGGCCCTGGCCAACCCGCTCGCCCGGATGCTGCTGGCCAAGGCCGGCCTGGTCGGGATCCCGGCCCTGTCGCCCATCGACCTGACGGCGCGGCTCGCCGAACTCGGCGTCGCCACCGCGACCCCGGAGGCGCTGGCCCGTCTCCCCTCGGCGGAGCGCGCGCGCGCAGTGCTTCTGGTGCAGGATGCGTTTACCAGTCATTTCGAGGCGGCCTTGGTCGTCGATGCCTGCGCACTCCTGGTCGCGCTCGGCTTCAAGCCGTGGCTCGTGCCCTACCGGCCGAACGGTAAGCCGCTGCACGTGCACGGCTTCCTGGCCCGGTTCGCCGCGGTGGCGCGGTCCAATGCCGCGATGCTGCGGGCGCTCGCGCGCTCGGGCGTGCCGCTCGTCGGCCTCGATCCGTCGATGACGCTGACCTACCGGTCCGAATACGCCCAGGCGCTCGGCGGCGACGACCTGCCCAAGGTCCAGATCCTGCAGGAATGGCTTGCCACGCAGCTCGACCGGATCGCGCCCCGGCCGGGCAACGCGACCCTGCAGCTGCTGCCCCACTGCACCGAGCGCACCAACGCCCCCGGCGCGGTCCGCGACTGGCAGGCGGTGTTCACCCATTTCGGGCTGCGGCTCGACGTGCTGCCTGCGGGCTGCTGCGGCATGGCCGGGACCTACGGCCACGAGGCGCGCAACCGCGCCACCTCGGAGGCGATCTACGGCTTGAGCTGGGCGCGCCACGTGGCCGAGTCCCCCGGCGGCACCCTTCTGGCGGACGGCTATTCCTGCCGGTCGCAGGCCAGGCTGATCGACGGCGTGAGGCTCCGCCACCCGGTCCAGGCCCTCCTCGACCATGTGCGGACTGGGGCCGCCACCGCGCCGTTCCATCCCGAGCACGCCGCGGCGGCGGCGCGATGAAGGTCGCAATCCTCGGGGCCGGCGCGGTCGGCTGCTATTACGGGTTCCTGCTCGCGCGGGCCGGCCACGCGGTCACGCTGATCGGCCGCCCGGCCCTGGTCGAGGCGGTCGCGGCAAACGGGCTGGTGCTGGAGAGCGCGGCCGGGCGTGCCGCCGTGGCGGTTCCTGCGACGACGGCGAGCGATGGTGTCGCCGGGGCGGATCTGGTGCTCGTCTGTGTCAAGTCGGGCGACACGGAAGCGGCCGGGGCGACCATCGCGCCCCATCTCGGCCCCTCGGCGACGATCCTCAGCCTCCAGAACGGCGTCGACAACGCCGAGCGCCTGGGCGTCGTGCTCGGGCGGCCGGTGGTGCCGGTGGCGGTCTACGTCGCCACCGCGATGGTCGGGCCGGGGCAGGTGCGGCACAACGGCCGGGGCGACCTCGTGCTCGGCGCCTCGGCAGCCAGCGAAACCATCGCCGCCGCGCTCATCGCCGCCGGGATCCCGACCACCGTCTCGGAACGCGCCCTGGACGCGCTCTGGGGCAAGCTGATCCTGAACTGCGCCTACAACGCCCTGTCGGCCCTGACCCAGTTGCCCTACGGCCGCCTGGTGCAGGGTGAGGGCGTCGTCGCGGCGATGACCGATGTGGTGCAGGAATGCGTCGCGGTGGCGAACGCCGCGGGCGTGTCGGTACCCGACGACATCCTCGACACGGTGCTCGCCCTCAGCACCAGCATGGCCGACCAGCGCTCCTCCACCGCCCAGGACCTCGCCCGGGGCCGGCCGAGCGAGATCGACCACCTCAACGGTTATGTCGTTCGGAAGGGGGCTGCGCTCGGCATCCCGACGCCGGCGAACCGGATGCTCCACACGCTGGTCAAGCTGGCGGAAGCGCGAAGGTAAGGTTTGGCGGATCGTGCTGCCCACGTTCCGCTTGCCTCAGATCTTGGCGGTCGCCGCACTCTCCGCCCGCATGAGACGGTCGGTTCCTCGCAACTCGCCAAACAGAGTGAGGGCTACTGTTCGAGCGGAGAGCTACAGCTATTGTCAGGCGAAATCGACACGGCAATATTCATTTAAGCGCGGTGGAAAACCATTGACGCTTGGAGGGGGAATCGCATGAAAGTCGTGAGCCTGTTGTGCGGTTCAGCCGTCGGCGCGGCCGTGCTCTCGTTGGCGCTCACGGCGCGTGCTGCCGAATATCCGACGCCCAAAGTGGGCGACGCGACGATCAAGGACTTCACATTTCACACCGGCGAAGTCCTGCCGGAGATGCGCCTGCACTACACGACCGTTGGCGATCCGAACGGCGAACCCGTCGTCGTCGTGCATGGGACCACCGGTTCGGCATCCAGCATGCTGACGCCTGGCTTCGCGGGAGAGCTATTCGGGCCCGGCCAACCACTGGACGCGGCAAAGTACTATATCATCATCCCGGACGTGCTCGGCCATGGAAAGTCATCCAAGCCTTCCGATGGTCTGAAGACAAAGTTTCCACGGTATAACTATGACGATATGGTCGAGGCTCAGTACCGGCTTCTCAAAGAACACCTCGGACTCAACCACGTCCGCCTGATCATCGGCAACTCGATGGGGGGGATGCACGCCTGGATCTGGGGCGTGAAGCACCCGGCGTACATGGACGCTCTCGTTCCCATGGCGTCACAGCCGAGCGAAATGGCGAGCCGCAACTGGATGATGCGCCGGCTTCTAGTAGAGACCATCCGGCGCGACCCGGCCTATGCCAACGGGGAGTACTTGGTCCAGCCGCCCTCGGTGCGGGTTGCAAACGTGTTCTTCGCCCTCGGCACCAGTGGCGGCACGTTGGCTCTACAAAGACACGCACCGACGGGTGACTTGGCCGACAAACTCGTGGACGCACGCTTGGCGGCACCGTTCGCCGCCGATGCAAACGATTATGTCTATCAGTGGGAATCGTCTCGCGCCTACAATTGCTCTCCTGGCCTGGAGAAGATCGAAGCCGCGGTGCTGGCGATCAATGCTGCCGACGACGAGCGCAACCCGCCCGAGACGGGGATCATGGAGCGCGAGATAAAACGCGTTAAGAACGCGCGCCTCTACGTGATCCCGGCCAGCGACGAGACCATGGGCCACGGCACCACGGGTTACGCCAAGTTCTACAAGCGGCAACTTCAGGATTTCCTGCAGGCCGCGCCGAAGAAGGCCATGTAGGCCCTCCGCAGGCAGGATCCGACTGGGACCGACGATGCTTTCGGTGTGACGCCGGCCCGGGCTGTGGCAACCTCGAAAGGTCGAAGCAAAGCGATTCCAGGCCGCGGAAGGCGTACAACACGTCCGGTCCCGCCCCTGCCGGATCACGCACTGGCCGCAGCATTCGCCTTGCGCGTCGCCGCCGCCTTCTTGGCCGAGGCCGAGCGTTGCTCCGGTGTCCGGCTTGCGGAGGCCTTGCCGCCCGTGTCGCCGCCCGTGTGGGCCGCTGGATGGCCGGTGTCCTTGCCGCGGCCGGAGCCGCCCGGCTTCTTGCCGCCGCCGTCGTCCTTGTTGACCGTGGCCCAGGCGCGGGATTCCGCTTCCTGCTCCGGCACGCCGCGCGCCTCGTAGGAGTCGGCGATGTGATCGGCCTTGCGCTTCTGCTTGTCGGTGTATTTCGCCTTGTCGCCCTGCGCCATCGCGCGTCTCCTCAAGCTCAGCCTACGCCGGTGGGACCGTCGAGGATGGCCCGCACGCGGCGGACCAGCTCCGTGCGCCGGTAAGGCTTGTTGAGAAGGTCAAACTCGGAACCACCGATATCGGTTCGCTCCAGGCTCGCCTCCGCATAGCCCGTGGCCAGCAGGACCTTGAGCTTGGGCTGGCGGCGGCGCGCCTCGCGGGCGAGCAGCACGCCGTTCATGCCGCCCGGCATGATCAGGTCGGTGAACAGCAGATCGATCCGCTCGCTGGATTCCAGGATCTCCAGGGCCTCGCGGGCATTGCTGGCCATCAGCGTCGTGTAGCCGAAGTCCCGCAGGATGGTGCGGGCGAGCTCGGCCACATCCTCGCGGTCGTCCACGATCAGGATCGTCTCGGTACCCTGCCGGTCCACCGCCCGGTGCGAGACCTTGGACGGGGCGTGCGCGTCGCCGTCGGTCGCCGGGAAGGACAGGCGCACCGTCGTGCCGGCGCCGACCACGGACTCGATCTGGGCGGCGCCGCCGGACTGCTTGGCGAAGCCGTAGACCATCGACAGGCCGAGCCCGGTGCCCTTGCCCTCCTCCTTGGTGGTGAAGAACGGATCCATCACCCGGGCCAGAACCGCGGGCGGGATGCCGGTGCCGCTATCCCGGATCGCGATGCTGACGTAGCGGCCCGCGCGCAGCGGCCCGATCTCGCCGCTGGCCGTGACCGCGTTGTTCTCCGTGGTGATCCGGACGGTGCCGCCATCCGGCATGGCGTCCCGGGCGTTGATCAGCACGTTGAGGATCGCGACCTCGGCCTGCGTCGGGTCCACGCGGCAGTTCCAGAGGTCCCGGTCGAGATCCAGCTCGATCGTCACCGCCTCGCCCACCGAGCGGGCGACCATCTCGCGCATCCCCTCGATCAGCGTGTTGAGGTTGACGGCGCGCCCGTCCAGCCGCTGCTTGCGGGCGAAGGCCAGGAGCTGCTGCGTCAGGGTCGTCGCACGTTCGGCCGCCTGCCGGATGTTGTCGGTGGCGCGCCCGAGCCGGGCGCGGTCCGCATCGGGCTTCTCGAGCCCGGAGGCCAGGATGTCGACGTAGCCGACGATGACTTGCAGCAGGTTGTTGAAGTCGTGCGCGATGCCGCCGGTAAGCTGGCCCAACGCCTCCATCTTCTGCGCCTGGCCCAACGCCTCCTCGGCGTCGCGCCGGCGCGAGACATCGAGCTGCGAGCCGAAGAAATACACGAGCTCCCCGGCCGAATTGTACACCGGCGAGACGAACAGGGCGTTCCAGAAGCTCGAGCCGTTCTTGCGGTAGTTCAGGATCTCGGTGGCGAATTCGCGGCTCTCGGCGATCGCCGAGCGGATCTGATCGACGGTCTCGCGGTCGGTCTCCGGGCCCTGCAGGAACCGGCAATTGCGCCCAACCAGTTCCTCGGGCGTGTAGCCGGTCATCGCCAGGAAGGCGCGGTTGGCGAAGATGATCGGATTGTCCGGCTGGCGCGGATCGGTGACGATCATCGGCATCCGGGTGGTTTCCACCGCGGCGAAGAAGATGTCGCTCTTGGGGTCGGCGACATCGCTCGCCGCGCCGTCCCTGACGACTGCGCTCGGTCCGATCGGAGGTTTTTCAGGGGAATCGGACATGGCGCGCAGTCTTATTCGTTCCAATCGTGGACAGATGGTGATGCCGGCCCGGTGCCGGCAGCGGGCTGCGACTTTAGGAAGGCACGCGGCGTTGTCGACCGTCACGCCACGTCGGCGTTGTCGCGCTTGGCGTGGGTCAGGCCGCCACCGGCCGGGCCGGGCCGGGGAGGGCCCGGGCGGGTGCGGACGCGACCTGTGCGGGCGCCGGCTCACGGCAGGCACTCGTGACTGCCGAGAGCGCCTCGTTCAACGAGGTGACCAGGAAGTCCGCCGAGGTCGCCCGGCGCAGGCGATCCAGTGTCGCCGGATCGCGCTCGCGCCAGAAACCCACCAGGATACGCACGCCCGGCACCGCGGCACGGGCCTGCCGCACCGTGAACCGGATCTGCGACAGGCTGACCGGCTCCAGATAGGAGAAGCAGATCAGCGCGAGGCCGCCCGGGTTGTCGGGGCGTTCCCCAGCGCGGATCGCGGCCATCGACAGGGTCTGCGAGGCGAGCCCGTGCCGGGCCAGGATCTGGCTGAGCATGAGGGTGGCCGCCTCGTCGAACGGGCCACGGCTCGACACGCAGAGGACCGGCGTCTCGCTGCGCCAGGCCGGCGCGAGATCCTCGCGGGCCAGCACGATGCCGGCGATCTGACGGTCCGGCCCTGCGGCGGCCAGCGCGGCCGCGGTCTCGGTGTCGGACGCGCGCGGCGCGCCCCGCCAGGTGCGCCGTGCCACCGGGGCGGTGCCGAGCCGCGCCACGACGGTTCGGATCGCGGCACCGACCGCATCCTGTCGGGTGCGGTCCAGGGTGCCGCGTGAGAGGTCCTCCTGCGCGAGCAGCAGCCCGGCCAGCGCGACCTCGTCATAATAGGTGACCAGCGCACGCTCCTTGAGGAACTGCCAGCCCTGGTCGATCGCCTCGGCCGGGTCGTTCGCCAGCATGCGCTGGTAGAAGATCTCCGGCGGCGCGAGCGCCGGCCGGTCGCCGAGCAGCACATCGAGATACCAGAGGCGCTCCACGTGCCGGCCGAGCACCACCAGGCAGACGGTGAGCGGGGTGGCCAGCACCAGACCGATCGGTCCCCACAGGAAGGTCCAGATCGTCGCCGCCAGGATCACGGCGATCGGCGACAGGCCGGTGGAGTGGCCGTAGAGCAGCGGCTCGATCACGTGGCCGGCAATCGGCTCCACTACCAGGAACAGGGCCGCGGTGGCGATCACCATGCTCCAGCCGGGATCGACCGCCGCGGCGAGGATCAGCGGCAGCAGGGCGCTGATCGCGGCGCCGATATACGGCACGAACCGCAGGATCGCCGCGAGCACGCCGAACAGCGTCGGGCTCGGCACGCCGATCAGCCACAGGCCGACGCCGATCACCACCCCGAAGGCGATGTTGAGGGCGAGCTGGGCCAGGAAGAACCGGCTGAGCCGGCTGGTCGCGTCGTCGATCGCCGCCGTCACCCGGCGCAGGTCTCCGGAGCCGCCCGCCAGCCGGATCGCCCGGTTCCGAAGGTCCTCGCGCTGGAGCAGGATGAAGATCGTGAAGATCAGGATCAGCCCGGTGGTGGCCAGCGGGTGCAGGATCGGGCCCGCGAAGGTCTGGAACGTCTCGACGACGCTCGCCCGGGCGGGGCTGATCTCCACGGTGAGCGGGTGCGTGCGCGTCCCCGGCTCGCCCTTGACCTCGATGGCGCCGGGCGGCTGGAGCGTGGCGCTCAGGTCCTGGACCATGTCGACCATGCGCGACAGCGTCCCGGCCCCGTCGGTCGCGCCGCGCAGGTCCTTGATCTTGTCGCGCATCACCAGCGTGTAGCGCGGCAGGTCCGACGCCAGCTGCGAGGCCTCGCTGGCGATCAGGCTGCCGATCCCGAACAGGCCGCCGAACACGATCACCACCACCAGGAGCACCGCCGCCGCCCGCGGCACGCGGATCCGGCGGAGGATGCGGACCGCCGGCACCAGGACGAAGCTCAGGAGGATCGCCAGCGTCACTGGCACCAGGATCTCGCGCCCGAGATACAGGGCCGCCATGATCGCCACGACGAGGAGGGTGGAGGCCAGCGCGACGATGACCGGCAAGCCCTGCTTGAGGCGCTGGGCGGTGACGGGATCCTCGCTCACAAAGACGCTCCACTCTTATCGAATTCAGGGACGATGCCGCCCCGCGACGGCGGAGCGGTTCGGGTCAGGGAGCCTGCCGTGGCGGGCGGCCTTCAGCCGGCTTGTGCGGTCTCGCCCAGCGCGGCGCTGATTTGGCTGAGCAGCTTGGAGAAATCCACGGGCTTGGGATGGTAGTCGTCGCACCCCGCCTGGATGGCCTTGTCCCGGTCCCCGGACATCGCGTGCGCGGTGAGCGCGATGATCGGGATCGCCCGCGTGTCGGATCCGGATTTCAGGGCGCGCGCCGCCGACCAGCCGTCGAGGACCGGCAGGTTCATGTCGAGCAGGATCACGTCGGGCTGGCCCGACCGGGCCTGCTGCACGCCGGCCTCGCCGTCATGCGCCAGGATCACCTCGTAGCCGCGGCGCTTGAGGCGGCGGGACAGGAAGTCCCAGATCTCTTCATGGTCCTCGACCAACAGTATCTTCGCCATCAGAACTCGAATCCCCGGGTCGCGTCGCGCCGGCTGGCACCCCAACGCGCGGCAACGCACAAACGCCCAACGTCCCTGCCGCGATTCCGGTCCCTCCGGAAGTGGGCACCCGCGCAGAGGGCGCAACTCGGATCCGGATGTCTCATTGGGGCCACCCGTCCCGGGCTCGGGGCGATCCCGCAACCGCCACCGTCGCGGCGCTGCACGATTGACCCGGACGTCAGGCAGGACGAAGCGTATCGCCGCGCAAATCACGGATCCTGGGAGGGTGCGGCATGGCCGACACGCCGGACATCGAGTTCTACCACGCCCCCAATACCCGCTCGACCGGCGTGCGCGTGCTGCTGGAGGAACTCGGCGCCCCGCATCGCCTGCACGTGCTCAACATGCGGGCCGGCGAACATCTCGGGGATGCCTATCGCGCCATCAACCCGATGGCCAAGGTGCCGGCGATCCGCACCCGCGACGCGCTCGTGACCGAGCAGGCGGCGGTTTACCTGTATCTGGCCGACCTGTTTCCCGAGGCCGGCCTCGCCCCGTCACTCACCGATCCCACCCGGGGGACGTATCTGCGCTGGATGGTGTTCTACGGCTCGTGCTTCGAGCCCGCGGTGATCGACCGCCATCTCAAGCGCGAGCCCGGGCCGCGCGCCATGTCGGCCTATGCCGACTACGACAGCGTGATCGCCCGCGTCGCCGAAGCGCTGAAGCCGGGGCCGTACCTGCTCGGCGACCGCTTCAGCGCCGCCGATATCCTTTGGGGCAGCGCACTCGGCTGGACGATGGGCTTCGGGCTGGTCGCGCCCGATCCGGTGCTGTCGGCCTATGTCGACCGGATCCGGGCCCGCCCGGCCTTCCGGAACGTGGCCGCCGCGGATGCGCGGCTCGCACAGGAGCACGAGGCGGCCGCGGCGGCCACGTCCTGAGCCACGATCAGGCATCCTCGCTCGCGTCCCAGATGCCGGTGCGCGTGAGTTGCGGTGCCGGCTCGGGGGCGCTCCACCGGAGGGGAACCGCCGCCCGGCGCCGCCAGCCGGCCGTCATCGTGAACGCCCAGGATCGCTGCGCGCCCAGGAGACCCGCGGCGTCGGTGCCGGTCCAGTCGATCGCGGTGCGGCCCTGGAGGACCAGAAGGTCGCCACTGGTGAAGTCGAGGAACAGCAGCGCCGCACGCGGCTCGCCGACCAGGTTGCCCAGCGTGTTGAAGTAGCGGTTTCCGGAGAAGTCCGGGACCGTCAGCACGTCGCCGCGGCGCCGGACGAAGCCCGGCCGCCCGCCCCGATGCGAGATGTCGGCGCCGCCGTCCCGGAGCCCGTCCCGCGCCCGGGTCGCCACGAACAGCGTGTCCGCGGCGTCGATCAGCGCGCCGGCTTCCGCGTCCAGGGCCGACAGGATCTCGGTCGGCCCCGGCTGGCGCGGCACCGGCTCGACGTCCCGCCGCTGGATGTATTGCGGGCAATTGCCGAAGCTCTGGTCGATCGCCACGGTCAGGCCGTCCCGGTCGCGGCGCACGATGCGGCCGTTGGCACGGTTGCGCCGCCGGGTCGCCAGATCGATGCCCAGGATGCCGGCTTCCGCGCCCGGTATCAGGAACCGGGCCGCAGGGTCGGCCGGGTCGAGCGCCGCCGAGATGGCGAGATGGGTCGCGTCCGGGCTGTGCACGAAGCCGGGCGCACCCGTCAGCAGGGTCGCCACCGGCGCGCCGCTCGCATCTGCGGTCGCGACCAGGAGATAGGGCAGCCCCGCGAAGAAGCCGCGGTGCTGGTCCGGCATGAACGACCGGATCGCCGGGGTCTCGCCGAGGACGTGGCCGGCCCGCGCCTGGGCGATCGCCTCATCCGCATGGAAAGTCGCCATGGCATGCCTCACGCTTGTTCCGGGATGGGAGAGGCCGGCATCGGGACGAAGCCCGGCAGGGCCTCGATCCGGGCGATCCAGGCTCGTACGGCCGGATAGGGCGCGAGCGAGACGCCGCCTTCGGGGGCATGGGCGACGTAGGAGTAGCAGGCGATGTCGGCCAGCGTCGCCCGGTCGGCGGCGAGGTGCCGGCGATCGGCCAGGTGCCCGTCCATGAAGCCGAGGATCCGCGCGGCGGTCGCGTGCACGGTCGCGCGGTCGGCCAGGGCACCGAACACCACCATCAGCCGGGCCAGGGCCGGCCCGGTGCGTACCTCCCCGGACGCGATCGAGAGCCAGCGCTGGACCTCGGCCGCGTCGAGCGGATCGGCCGGCATCCAGCCGCCATCCGGCGCGTAGCGCGCGGCCAGGTAGACCAGGATCGCGTTGCTGTCCGGGATCGCGGCCGCGCCGTCGGTCAGGACCGGGATCTGGCCGAGCGGGTTGAGGCGCCGGAAATCGGCCGCTGCGCGCTGCTCGGCGCTCGCCACCGCGACGAACCGATAGGGCAGCCCCAGCAGCGACAGGAACAGTTCCGCGCGGTGCGAATGGCCCGAGAGTCGCAGGCCGTAGAGGGTCAGGTCGGGTTCGGACATCGTCGGGGTCTCCAGCAACGACCCGACTATCGCTCTTGCATCCGCCGTCGAAAATCCGGAGTGTTTGACACTCAGAATTTCAGGACCTGAAACAATCGATGGACCGGCTGGACGAACTCGCCCTCTTCGTCGCGATCATCGATGCCGGCAGCCTCGCCGGGGCGGCCCGGCGGTCGCGTCGTTCGGCGGCTGCCGCGACCCGGGCGCTCTCGAGCCTGGAGGCCCGGGCCGGCGCCCGTCTGGTGGAGCGCACCACCCGCCGCCTCGCACCGACTCCGGCGGGCCTCGATCTGGCCGAACGGGCACGCGGCCTGCTGGCGGGTTACGAGGCCGCCGTCTCGGGGGCGGCCGGCGATGCGGTGCGCGGTCTCGTGCGAGTCACGGCGCCGGTGCTGTTCGGGCGCAAGCACGTGGCGCCGGTCGTGTCGGGCTTCCTGGACGTCTACCCGGAGGCGCAGGTCGAACTGGTTCTGGCCGACCGCAACCTCGACCTCGTGGAAGAGGGGATCGATGTCGCCCTCCGGATCGGGCAGCTTGCGGAATCGCGCCTCGTCGCGCGCCGGCTCGGGCAGGTGCGCCAGGTCGTCGTCGCCAGCCCGGCCTATCTCGCCGTCCGGGGCACGCCCCGGACGCCCGCCGACCTGAGCGCGCACGACACCATCGTGGGCCTGATCCACGCGGGCGTTCGCGAATGGCGCTTCGGTGCCAACCGGGTGCGCCTCGCCCCGCGGTTCATCGTCAACGAGGTCGAGGCGGCGCTGATCGCGGCCCGGGGCGGACGCGGTATCGCGCGGGTGTTGTCCTACCAGGCCGCTGAAGAGATCGCGGACGGTCGACTCGTGCGCCTGCTCGCGGCCCATGAGCCGGCACCGGTGCCGGTGCAACTCGTGACCCTCAGCCAGGGCCTCCGGCCCGCCCGGGTGAACGCCTTCCTCGACTACGCTGCGGAGTCCCTGAGGACATTGCCGGTCCTCCAATGCCTGAAAACGGGGACATGATCGAACTTCCGTCACCGGATTTGGTCGTAGACTGGTTTCCAAGTCGCCGCTGGCTATAGCCACGGCCGGACTCTTGCTGAGGGTTGTCCGGAAGCCCGATCCGCGTGCAGTCGGGCTCCCGCCGCCGGGTCGGCCCGGCCGGCGCCTCGTTGCGCGACCAGGGAACCGGCCAGCCCATGCGTCTGCTCACTCCGCTCCTCGCCGTGCTGCTCGCGGTCCTCCCCCCGGCGGCTCGGGCCGAACCGCTGACCGGCACCCTCAAGAAGATCAAGGACAACAACCGGCTGGTGCTCGGCGTGCGCGATAGCTCGCCGCCGTTCAGCTACCTGGACCAGAACCAGAAAGTGGTCGGCTTCGCGGTCGATATCTGCCGCAAGATCGCCGACGCCGTGAAGCGCGAGTTGAAGATGCCGGGGCTTGAGGTCGCGATGGAGTTCGTGAACTCATCCTCCCGCATTCCGCTGATGACCAACAACACCACCGATCTCGAATGCGGCACCACCACCAACAATTCCGAGCGCAAGAAGCAGGTCGACTTCACCAACACCCACTTCCTCACCGCGACCCGGTTCATCGCCCGGAAGGACCAGAAGATCGGGAGCCTGGAGGATCTGCGCGGCAAGGTGGTCTCGTCGGTGGCCGGCTCGACCAACATCCTGATGCTGATCAAGGCGAACAACGAACGTAAGCTCGGCATCACGGTGATCGCCGCCAAGGATGTGCCGGAGGCCTTCCTGATGCTCGAGACCGGGCGGGCGGCGGCCTTCGTGATGGACGACGTGCAGCTCAGCGTCGTGGGAGCCCAGTCGAAGGATCCGTCCGCCTACGCGATCAGCCAGGAGACCCTGTCCAACCCGGAACCCTACGGCATCATGCTCCGCCGGGACGATCCGGCCTTCAAGGCGGTGGTCGACCGGGCGACCGCGGATCTCTACCGCAGCCCCGAGATCATGACGATCTACGAGACGTGGTTCCTCAAGCCGGTGCCGCCGCGGGGCCTGAACTACAACGTGCCGTTGTCGTCGGCTCTGCGCTGGGCGTTTGAGCATCCGAGCGACAATTCGGATCCGGCCTTCTACGCGCACTGATCCGGGTGGGTTTCGCTCCGGCCGCGGAGATGCGATGCCGCGTTCAGATCCGCTTGCCCCGCGAAGCCCCCCATGCTCGACCGCCAAGAGCCGGCCCTCACGCCGTCAGCAACCCGCGCGCCGGAGCCTGCAGCCGCCTCGATCCCACGCCTGATCGTCGTCCTGGCCTGCGCGGGCTTCGGCAGCACCTTCGCGCTGCGCTCGGTCGAGCCCCTGGTCGGCGTGCTGGCGCGGGATCTCGGCAGCGACACCCACACGGTGGCGCTGCTCTCCACCGCCTTCGCGCTGCCCTACGCCTTCATCCAGCCGGTGCTCGGCCCGGTGGGCGATGCGTTGGGCAAGGAGCGGGTGATGAGCGTCTGCCTGGCGGTGCTCGCCGGCGCCCTCGTCCTGTGCAGCCTCGCCCCCGATATCGGCAGCCTGTTCGGCCTGCGGATGCTGGCGGGGGCAGCCGCCGGCGGCTGCATCCCGTTGTCGCTCGCGCTGCTCGGGGACCGGGTGCCCATGGACCGGCGCCAGGTGGCGATCGGGCGCTTCCTCGTGGCGGCGATCCTCGGGCAGCTCACCGGCTCGACCTTCGCGGGCCTGATCGAGGCGGTGATCGGCTGGCGCGGCGTGTTCGCCATCACGGCTCTGGTCGCCGCCGTCGCGTGCGCCGCGACGGTGTTCGGCTTCGACCGCACCGGCAGCCTCCCGGCCCGCCGCCCCGCCTTCCGGCAGGCGGTGCGGCGCTACCGCACCATCCTGGCCAATCCGCGGGCCCGGATCCTGTTCTCGGCGGTGTTCGTCGAGGCGATCGCGATCTTCGGGGTGTTCCCCCATCTCGCCCCGCTGATCGAGGCCCGCGGCGAGGGCGGCCCGCGCGAGGCCGGCCTGGTGCTCGCGGGCTTCGCCATCGGCGGCCTGCTCTATTCGGCCCTGGTCGGTCTGCTGGTGCGGCTGCTCGGCATGCCCCGGATGCTGATCGGCGGCGGCCTGATCTGCAGCGCCTCGCTCACCGTGGTCGGGCTGGCCGGAAGCTGGCAGGTGGACTGTGCCGCCCTGACCGCAATGGGCCTCGGCTTCTACATGCTGCACAACACCTTCCAGACGCAGGTGACCGAGGTGGCGCCCACGGCCCGCGCCTCCGCGGTGGCCCTGCACGCGTTCTCGTTCTTTTGCGGGCAGGCGCTCGGCGTCGCGGTGCTGGGTCAGGCCCTGATGCAGCTCGGGCAGTTCGGGGCGCTCGCGGCCTGCGCGGTCACGATCCTGGGGCTTGGGATCGCCACGGCCGTGGCCCTGCAGCGGCCTGGCCCCAAGATCGCCTTCTCGGATTGACCGGTCCGGTCAGGGGCGGGCCATCGCCAGCGCCTTGAGATCGAAGCCGGGATCGGCCGCCTGCTCCGGGGTGAGCGGCGTCCCCGCCGCCAGCAGGCGCCGGGCGATCATGTGGTCGGCCGCCCGGTCGACGGATTCGACCGCGCTCAGCGAACCGTCCCGGAAGCGGAACACCGAGAACGCCGCACCGGAGCCCCGCACCACGCTGGAATCGCCGGGCCCGGACAGGCCGGCGATCTGGAGCTTGTGCGGACCCTGGTCGCTCCAGAACCACGGCAGCGCCCCGTAGGCCGCCGGCTTTCCATTGAGCCGCGCGGCGAGGCAGCGGCCCTGGTCGATCGCGTTCTGCACCGACTCGATCCGCACCGTGCCGTCGGGGCTGAGCCCGCGCGCGAACGGGCTCGGGAAGCGGGCGCAGTCGCCGATCGCCGAGATCGCGGGATCGGGCGTCGCCAGGAACGCGTCGACCCGCACGCCGTCCTCGGCCGGGAGGCCGGCTTCCGCCGCCAGCTCCCGGTTCGGCAGCACGCCGATGCCGATCAGGACGACGTCGGCGGGAAGCTCCCGTCCGTCCGCCAGCACGATGCCGGTGGCGCGGCCGTCGCGACCGGTGATCGCGGTCACGCCGGCCCCGAACGCGAAACGCACGCCCCACGCCTCGTGGGCGGCACGGAAGAACCCCGCGATCTCCGGCGAGATCGCCCGGGCCATCGGCCGGTCGGCCGCCTCGACCACGGTGACCGACAGGCCCCGGGCGGCGGCCACCGCGGCGAATTCCAGGCCGATGAAGCCGGCGCCGATCACGACGATCGCCCGGGCGGAATCGAGCGACGCCCGGAGCGCGTCGGCGTCTTCGAGGCCGCGCAGCTGGCGCACGTTCAGGGCGTCGGCCCCCGGGACCGGCAGCGGCCGGTTGCGGGCGCCGGTGGCCAGCACGAGGTGGTCGTAGGCGAGGCTCTGGCCGTCCGAGAGAAGCAGGCGCCGTCCAGCCCGGTCGATCCCGACGGCGCGGAGGCCGGGGCGGTGGGCGATGGCATGCTCGGCGAAGAAGCCGGGCTGGCGCAGGAACAGGCCCTCGGCGTCGGTCTTGCCGGCGAGGTACGCCTTCGACAGGGGCGGGCGCTGGTAGGGCAGGGCGGTCTCGTCGCCCACGAGGGTGATCGGATCCCGGAATCCGCCCTCGCGCAGGGAGGCGGCCAGCTGGAACCCGGCTTGGCCTGAGCCGGCGACGACGATGCCGGCCGCGCTCACGCCTTGGCCCCGGTCACTTCGGGCAGCGTCACGCCCGGCAGCATGCGCGCACCGTCGCTCATCAGGTACGACCAGACCGCGGAGGCCGCCGGGCCCAGCACCTTGTCGGCCCGGCGCACCGCGTACCAGTCCCGACGGATCGGCAGGCCCTTGACGTCGAGGAGCGCGAGCCGGCCGCTCTCGACCTCGGCCGCCACGGAATGGACCGACAGGAGCGCGATCCCGAGCCCCGCCATCACGGATTGCTTGATGGTCTCGTTGGAGCCGGTGTCGATGTCGAGCAAGGCGCGCTTGACCAGGATGCCGCTCATGAACTCCTCGAAGACCGTGCGCGTGCCGGAGCCCTCTTCGCGGAAGAAGAACGGCTGGTCGGCCAGGTCTTCGCGCGACAGCCCGGTCCGGCCGGCCAACGGGTGGCTGGGAGGCGCCACCAGGACCAGCGGGTGTGGACCGAACGTCGCCGCCTCGATCGGGAAGTCCCGGGGCGGGCGGCCCATCACGGCGAAGTCGATCTCGTAGCCGCGCAGGGCCTCGACGGTCTGGCCCCGGTTGCGGACCGAGAGGCTGATCTCGACCCCGGGATGCTGCTTGACGAAGCCCGCGATCACCTGGGGGGCGAAATATTTGGCCGTCGAGACGACACCCAGCGCAACGCGCCCGCCCTCCGCGCCGCGCAGGGTCCGCAGGCGGTCGGTGCAGGTCTCCAGCACGGTGTTGATGCTGTCGATCGCCCAGAGCATCTCGCGCCCGGCATCGGTGGGCTTGAGCCCCCCCGGCGTCCGGTCGAACAGCAGCAGCCCGGCCTCCTCCTCCAGCTGGCGGATGCGCGCGTAGAGGGCGGCCGAGGTGACGTTCAGCTCCTGGGCCGCCCGGGTCATGGTTCCCAGGCGGGCCACCGCCGCCACCGCCTGGAGCTGCTTGAGAGAGAGGTTGCGCATGGCGGAGGTCTCGTTTTTTTTGTCCTATGACACAAGATCCCCCAGAAATCTTGAGCGTGGCGTCCTCGGTTCTTGTCGATCGGGGCGCGCCGCCCGCTATCATGGTGGTAGAGGGGTCGCTACAGACCGGCGCGGAACGCGCGATCCCGGCGGGCGGGATTTCAGCAGGAGAGACAGGCCGATGGCAATTTCAGCAGCGATCGGGACGCCTCTCGAAACCTGCCTGGCGCAGGCGGTCGAGGCCAACCCGGCCTTGAAGGATGCCGCCGCGGTGATCCGTGCGATCGCGGGCTCGGCGGTGGAGATCAGCGCGCTGATCGGGCGCGGCGCACTTGGCGGCGACCTCGCGGCGGCGGGCGAGCACAACAGCGACGGCGACGTGCAGAAGGCGCTCGACGTGATCGCGCACGAAAGCGTGACCGCCGCCCTGCAGGGCGCTCCTGTTGCCGAAGTCGCCTCCGAGGAGGCCGAGGAGGTGATGCGGTTGAACCCGGACGCGCCGCTGGCTGTGGCGATCGACCCGCTCGACGGCTCGTCCAACATCGGCGTCAACATGGCGGTGGGGATGATCTTCGGCATCCGCCCGTCGATCAAGGACCCGGCCAACCCGCTGGCCTCGTTCACCACCCCGGGCACCGCCCAGATCGCTGCCGGCTTCGTGACCTACGGCCCGGCCACCGCGCTGATCCTGACGCTCGGCGACGGCACCCAATCCTACGTGCTCGACCGGGAGGAGGGCGCGTTCCGCCTGACCAGCCCGGCCATGTCGGTTCCGGCCTCGGCCAAGGAATTCGCCATCAACGCCTCCAACGTCCGGCACTGGGACGCCCCCGTGAAGGCCTATATCGAGGATTGCCAGCGTGGCACCGAGGGACCGCGCGACAAGGACTACAACATGCGCTGGCTCGCCTCCCTGGTGGCCGACATCCAGCGCGTGCTGACCCGCGGCGGCGTGTTCCTGTATCCGGGCGACGCCCGCAAGAACTACGCCCGCGGCCGCCTGCGGCTGCTCTACGAGGTCGCCCCGGTGGCGATGCTGGTCGAGCAGGCCGGGGGCGCCGCCTCGGACGGCCAGACCCGCATCCTCGACCTGGTGGCCACCGGGATCCACGAGCGCGCGCCCCTGGTCTGCGGCTCCACCGAAGAGGTCGCGTGCGTGGCCGCCTATTATGCGGGCGGCAAGCCCGATGCCGGCCGCTCGCCGCTCTTCGGCCAGCGCGGATTGATGCGGTCGTAATCGCAACGCGAAGTACAAGAGCATGTCGGCGCGGCACCCCATCATCTCGGTGACCGGCTCCTCAGGAGCCGGCACGACCTCGGTGCGCAACACCTTCGAGCAGATCTTCCGCCGGGAGGACGTGCGCGCCGTGTTCATCGAGGGCGACGGGTTCCACGCCTACGACCGGGACACGATGCGGGCCATGATGGCGCGCGAGCCGACGCTGTCGCATTTCGCGCCCCGGGCGAACCTGCTGCCGGAGCTGGAGGCGGTGTTCCGCAGCTACGCCGAGAACGGCACCGGCCAGACCCGGCACTACGCCCACGACCAGCACGACGCCCGGGCCTACGGCATCCCGGAGGGCAGCTTCTCGGATTGGGAGGCGTTCCCGCCGGATTCCGACCTGCTGTTCTACGAGGGCCTGCACGGCTGCGTGGCCGACCCGGACGTGGACATCGCCCGCTACGCCGACCTGAAGATCGGCGTGGTGCCGGTGATCAACCTCGAATGGATCCAGAAGCTGCACCGGGACCGCTCGTTCCGCGGCTATTCCACGGATGCCGTCACCGACGTGATCCTGCGGCGGATGCCCGACTACGTGCAGACCATCTGCCCGCAATTCTCGTTCACGGACATCAACTTCCAGCGGGTGCCGACCGTCGACACCTCGAACCCGTTCATCGCCCGCTGGATCCCCACCGCCGACGAGTCGCTGGTGGTGATCCGGTTCAAGGACCCGAAGGGGATCGATTTCTCGTATCTGGTGTCCATGATCCACGACAGCTTCATGAGCCGTGCCAATTCCATCGTGATCCCGGGCGGCAAGCTCGACCTCGCCATGCAGCTGATTCTGACGCCGATGATCATGCAGCTCGTGGAACGCCGCCGCCGCCTGGCGTGATTCCATAGGGATCGGAAGAAGCCTTTGAACCAAGCAAGACCATCGATCCCATACGGCCCCTCATCCTGAGGTGCTGCGCAGCAGCCTCGAAGGTGCCCTTCAGCCGGCCACGGGATTTCTTGAGGGCTCCTTCGAGGCCTCCGCTCTGCTCCGGCACCTCAGGATGAGGGACAGTGTGGGATCGGCCCGTGGGCCGAAGATTGTCTGAGCCAAACCGCAGTCGAAAGATCCATGATGCTGCCTCCCGTCATCGCCCCGTCGATCCTCTCGGCCGACTTCGCCCGCCTCGCCGAGGAGACCCGAGCCGTGGACGCGGCCGGGGCCGACTGGATCCATCTCGACGTGATGGACGGCCATTTCGTGCCCAACATCACCTTCGGCCCTCCAGTGGTGAAGGCACTGCGCCCGCACACGCAAAAGTTCTTCGACGTGCACCTGATGATCGCGCCGGCCGACCCGTATCTCGCGGCCTTCGCCGACGCCGGCGCCGACGGGATCACGGTCCATGCCGAGGCCGGGCCCCATATCCACCGCTCGCTCCAGACCATCCGCGACCTCGGCAAGCGCGCTGGCGTGGCGATCAACCCCGGCACCCCCGCCGCGCTGGTCGAGCCGGTGCTCGACATCGTGGATCTCGTGCTGGTGATGACGGTCAATCCGGGCTTCGGCGGCCAGACGTTCCTGCGGAGCAGCATGGAGAGCGTGGCGCGGGTGCGGGCCATGGTGGCCGGCCGCGACATCCGCATCCAGGTCGACGGCGGCATCGACGCCGAGACCGTGAAGGCGGCAAGCCGAGCCGGCGCCGACACGTTCGTGGCCGGCAACGCGGTCTTCAGCGGAGGTCCAGACGCCTACGCGGAGCGCATCGCGGCGATCCGGGCCGGCGCGGAGGGCGCCTCCGGTCGCGACCTCTCGTGCTGAGGGCGCTGATCTTCGACGTCGACGGCACGCTCGCCGAGACCGAGGACCTGCACCGGCAGGCGTTCAACCGCGCCTTCGCGGACCTGGATCTGCCCTGGCGCTGGGACCCGGCGCTCTACGCCGACCTGCTCACCGTGATGGGCGGCAAGGAACGGCTCACCCACTACATCGACACGCACCACCCGGGCGAGGCGGCTTCGCTGCACGCCCGGGCGCCTGAGATCCACGCCCGCAAGACGATCGCGTATGGCGGCCTCGTCACCGGGGACGGCCTGCCCCTGCGCCCGGGGATCGCCCGGCTGGTCGGCGAGGCCCGGAACGCCGGTCTGCGCCTGGCTATCGCCACCACCACCAGCCGGCCCAACGTCGATCGGCTGCTGGCAGCGAACTTCGGGCTGGACGACACGCCCTTCGACGTGATCGCGGCCGGCGACGAGGCCGCGCGCAAGAAGCCCGCCCCGGACGTGTTCCAACTGGCTCTGGACCGCCTCGGCGTCCCGGCCGTGCAGGCCGTGGCGTTCGAGGATTCCGCCCCCGGCATCGCCTCGGCCCGCGCCGCCGGCCTGCCGGTCCTGGCGACCCGCAGCCGCTACACCGACAGCCACAGCCTCGACGGCGCCTTCTCGGCGGTCTCCGATCTCGGCGAGCCCGGCCGCCCGCACCGGCACATCGCCGGGCTCGAATGGCCGGGCGACGTGGTGACGTTGGGCGCTTTGCAGGATTGGCACGCGGGCGTGCGCTGAGGCGGCTGCGTCCCACGCGGCTGACGCGATCGATATTTTACCTCCGGGGCCCGGCGCATCGCCGAGGAACAGCGCCGGGCGGCGATGCACCAGATGGCCGACGCGTTCGAGCGGGCGACCAGCGGGATCGTCGGCACGGTCTCGGCGTCGGCCGGCGCCTTGCAGGCCACGGCGCAGACCCTGGCGACGACGGCGGCCAAGACGGCGGAACGGTCTACCACGGTCGCGGCCGCCTCCGAGCAGGCGGCATCCAATGTCGGCACCGTGGCGGCCGCCGCCGAGGAGCTGGGCGCCTCGGTGCAGGAGATCGGACGGCGGGTCGCCGGCTCGGCGGATCTGGCACGGACCGCGGTGGGCGAAGCGGACCAGACCGCCGCGCTCGTGACCGCCCTGACCGCGAGCGTGGCCAAGATCGGCGAAGTGGTCGGGCTGATCTGGGGCATCACGGCACAGGCCAACCTGCTGGCGCTCAACGCAACCATCGAGGCGGCCCGCGCCGGCGAGGCGGGGCGCGGCTTCGCGGTGGTGGCCTCGGAGGTCAAGGCGCTGGCCGACCGGACCGCAAAGGCCACCGGTGAGATCGGCCAGCAGATCGGTGAGGTCCAGGGTGTTACGGGCGAGGGCGCCACGGCGATCGGGCAGATCGGCGGCCGCATCCGGGAGATCAGCACCGTGTCCGCCTCGATCGCGGCGGCGGTAGAGCAGCAGGATGCGGCGACCCGGGAGATCCGTCCGCAATGTCGGTCCGGCGGCCTCCGGCACCGGGGTGGTAACCCGCACCCATCACGGGGTGTGGCCGGGGCGGCGGAGAAGACCGGCGCGGCGGCGGCCGAGGTTCTGACCTCGGCCTTCGAGCTGTCGCACCAGTCGGAGCGGCTGACCGCCGCGGTCGGGCGGTTCCTGGCCACGGTCCGGGCGGCGTGAGGCGGGATCGCTCGACGCTCGCGATCCGTAATTCAACGCGCTCGCCGATGCCGAACCGGGATCCACTCCGGCGGCGAGCGCTCTAGCGCCGCCGCCCCTCAGGCCGTCCCTTGGCCTCGGTCGCGAACAGCATCGAACCGGCCACCGCGCCGAGCAGCGTGGCGATCCCGAGCTTGAGCCAGCGGCGGTCGTCGGTCGGGGGCGTCGTCGCTGTCCTGCTGTGTTCGGTCCGGCGCGGCATCGGGTTTCCAGCTGACATGTCCCGCGCCAACGCCCGGCGCGGGCGATCTTTCCGCGGTCGCGACGATCGGGTGGCGCGTTGCTTCGTCGGAAGCCGGCGGCCTATAACGCGGCGACCTCACAGCCGCGACGGCGGGGTCCCGGACGCCCGCCCTCGCCAACGAACAAAGTCTCACGCAACATGGCAGGCCATTCGCAGTTCAAGAACATCATGCACCGGAAGGGCCGGGTGGACGCGGTTCGCTCGAAGGTGTTCGGCAAGCTCGCCCGCGAGATCACCGTGGCGGCCAAGCTCGGCACGCCGGACCCGGCCATGAACCCGCGCCTGCGCGCGGCGATCATAGCGGCCCGCGCCGAGAACATGCCGAAGGACAACATCGAGCGCGCCGTCAAGAAGGCGGCCGGAGCGGATGGCGAGAACTACGAGGACATCCGCTACGAAGGCTACGGCCCCGGCGGCGCCGCGCTGATCGTGGAGGCGCAGACCGACAACCGCAACCGCACCGCCTCGGACGTGCGCTCGGCCTTCACCAAGTCCGGCGGCAGCCTCGCCGAGACCGGCGCCGTGGCGTTCATGTTCGACCGGGTCGGCGTGATCGGCTTCCCGGCGAGCGTCGCCGATGCCGACACGATGCTGGAGGCGGCCATCGAGGCGGGGGCCGACGACGTCAGCTCCAGTGAGGACGGCCACGAGGTCGTCTGCGCGCAGGAATCCTACGGCGAGGTCGCCAAGGCCCTGGAGGCCCGGTTCGGCGAGCCCAGCCGCACCGGCCTGGTCTGGAAGGCCCAGAACACGATCGACGTCGATGACGAGACCGGCGAGAAGCTGATCCGCCTGGTCGAGGTGATCGAGGACCAGGACGACGTGCAGCACGTCTACGTCAACTTCGCATTGTCCGATGCGCTGATGGCCAAGCTCGAGGACTGAGCGGCGGCCGCCGCGCGGCTCGGCCCGGCGCCGTTCAGGCCTGGGCCGCCAGCTCGGCGCCGAACCGCTCCTGCACGTAGGCGTCCAGGGAGAAGCTGTCGTCCGGCAGCTGGGCCATGAACCGCTCGGCCACCTCGGTCAGGACGAGGTCCGGCTTCGTCCGCGCGATGTAGGACCAGTCGAGCGACGTGCTCCAGACGAAGTGCACCTCGCGGAACGTCTCGGCCAGCAGGATGGTCAGCATGTAGGGCATCACGTGCGAGAACGAGTCGCCGAACAGCGCCAGCCGGCGCGGATCGGCCGCCGTCTCGTTGCGGTAGATCACGTTGGCGCCGCCGTGCAGCGTGTGCAGCAGCCCGGCCTTCTCCCGCGCCGCGACGATCGGGCTGGCAAAGGTCCGCACGGAATCTTGCTGGATCCGGTAGGCCCGGGACGGCGCCCGGCGCGGCGGGTCGAAGGCACTGCCCAGGTCGCCGTCATGATCGACCGGGGTGAACGGCCGGTCCCGCAGATCCGCCCGTGGCTCCGTCCCGAAGGCCAGGCAGATCTCGGCGTAGGCCAGGTAGCAGCCGTCGAAGCTCCAGTGGGTATCGGTCCGGCAATAGAGGTCTGCGGTGTCCCGGGCGGCCCGCATCGGCGCGACCAGGTCGATGCAGGTCTGGCGCCAGCGCTTCCGGCGCCGCCAATCCGCGTAGAGGCCCCGCGGCCCCCGCCGCCAGGCGGGACCCATGTCCGGCTCCGTGTGGATCAGCCGATAGGCCGGCGAGGCCGCGGGCGCGATGGTGATCCCGTCCAGCTGGTTGTCGTAGATCACCAGTTTGTCCGGCGCGACCACGTGGCGATACCGGATGCCGAACGCCCGCAGCCGCCGCTCCCGGTTGGACACGAGGCTCCGCCACGCCCAGATCAGGTCGGCCATCGCCTCCGGCCGCTCCAACTGCCCCAGGATGTCGTTCGTCCCGGTCTTCAGGAACAGCCACGTGTCCCGCCCGACATGGATGTGATCGGTTTTGCTCGACGCCATGACGCACTCAGGAGAGGGATCGGGAATTCGGCAGCAAGGGGCGGGATGCAGGCCCGGCCGCGGGACGGCAGGGTGACGGGCGTTCGATATACC
>NZ_VRVA01000080.1:0-25752 GCF_008039945.1 Methylobacterium sp. WL64 | reverse complement strand
AGGTGGGGGTGGGGGCGGTTCTGAAGGCGCGGCTTCGCGCGATCCGACGCATCCCCCATCCCCGGGCCCCTCCTCACGGGGGGCGTTCAAAGCACTCAGAAGGTGATCAACGAGGTCACGCCGAACACCACGACGTCGGGCTTCTGCTCCGGCGTGGCCCGCCGGGTGATGTACTGGATGTTGGGTCGGACGACGATGTTGTCGGTCACCGCGATGCTGTAGAACGCCTCGACGAAGCGCTCCTGCCACGGCAGCCGCCGGTTGGTCCGGGTGACCAGGTTGCTCAGCTCGATGGCCTCGACCGCCCGGGGATTCGGGGTCGTCTGGCCGGCGCCGAAGCCGATCCAGTCGTTCGGACGCTCCGCGCACCAGCCCTTGTAGATGAACCCGCCCGTCACCTGGGCCGAGTAGATTGAGGTCTCCCGGTCGCTGGCCACGGCCCGGACGAAGGCCGAGACGTTGCGGACGGTGTTGGCGGGATCCGGGCGGTAGACCTCCTGGACACCGACGAAATACAGGCCGTTCCGGCCGTCGTGATGCAGCGGCTGTCCCCGGTACATGGGAAACGGCAGGCGCCGGTCGTTCAGGTAGACGTCGTTGCCGCCGCTGGTCTCGTGCCAGCCGCCGACCTTGTAGCTGCCGGCATAGCCCGCGCCGCCGACCTTCGGGAACCAGCCCGCCTCGGACAGGATCAGGGCGCCGGTGCCCTTGCTGAAGTTGAAGCTGAAGCCGTCGACGAGGTTGTCCGGATTGACCTGGTAGGCGCCGACCTGGACGTAGGCCGTATCCGCCGTGCCGACGCGCTGGCGGGTCGCCCATTGCCCGACCGGGTAGTTGTAGATGTAGTTGCCGGCGATCTTGCCGGTCGGGGCGCCGCACAGGGCGTTGAGCTGGAACTCGCAGGCGAAGCCGGCGAAGTCGTCGCTCGACGGCATCCGGCCGATCTTCAGGTCCACCCAGGGGCCGAACTTCTGATCGTACCAGAACTGGCTCAACCGCCAGATGCGGCTGCGGCCGTAGATCTCCTCGACGCTGGTCTGCGTGCCGAGATGCGCGTCGAGGGTCAGGTCGCGGCCGTGGCGGTGGGTGAGCGTGACCGCGCCGGACCCGCCCTCCAGGCCGAACATCTTCTCGAAATCGAACAGGCCCTTGGCGGTGAACTGGGCCGCTCCGCGCGCCAGCGTGCGATCCCCACCGGCCGCGTTCGTGGCGCCCTCGTAGACGTGCCGAGGTTGAGCAGGATGCCGTGCTCCCAGAGCCGATCGCGGATACCGCCGAGCTTGCCGAGCAGGCCGAATTTCGGGCCGATATTGCGCGGATCCACCGAGCCCACGGCGGGGCGGGTGTCCGGCGCGGGCGTCGAGGGCCGATCCAGCGGCAGGCGCTGCGGCGCATTCGGATCCGGCAGGATCGTCGATTCTTCCGTGTTTCGGGGCGCCGAAGGCTGTGCCTGCGCCAGTCCAACACAAGGACAGGCTCCGATGACCAGCAGAGCAGCCGCCCATCCCGATAGAAGTCTACGTTCCATGATCCATAACGCCCCCGAGCCGACAGTCTTATGTTCGGCGCCGTGGACTTACACCATCGTAAAACCGCAAATTGCAAGTTTACAGATACAATTTGTATTTGTTTGATCGAGATCTATAATTCAATCTCAAGAACCGACTTAGAAAATCCGCCGTACTTTGAGGACAGAAAACCGATTTCAAATACCGACTGTTTTTTAAATCGGGAGATCGATCCGGTTAGTACGTGGGCAACCACATGATTGATCGTCCGATGTGAACGCCGTGTCCACATTCGCAACGCTCTTTGCTGGCTTTATCTTGGCCGGAAGCCAGCTTTGCGAAGTGCGAAGATCCACGAAACGGCCGAGGCTTCGCCGCCACACCCGCGGCGAAATCGGCTTCGCGCGGTCGATCCTGCGGGTCCGATACCGCCTCAGCGCACCAGCAGGCCGGCCAGATGCGCGACCAGGCGGCGGGCGACCTCGTCCTTTCCGAGGCGCGGCCAGGTCTCCAACGCGCCGTCGCGGTGGATCAGGTGGACGGTGTTGTCGGTCCCGCCCATGACGCCGCCCGCGGCGGAGACGTCGTTGGCCACGATCAGGTCGCACCCCTTCCGGGCGATCTTGGCCCGGGCGTGGTCGAGCACCGTGTCGGTCTCGGCGGCGAAGCCGACCACCAGGGGGGGCCGCCCGGCCTCGAGATGCGCGACGGTGGCGAGGATGTCGGGGTTCTCGACCAGCGGCAGCGGCACCGGGCCGGCGCCGTCCTTCTTGATCTTCTTCGCGCCGGCTTCGGTCTCGGGGCGCCAGTCGGCCACCGCGGCCGCGAAGATCGCGATGTCGGCGGGCAGGGCCGCCTCGACCGCCGCCAGCATCTCCCGGGCGGTCTCGACCCGCACCACGCCGACGCCGGCGGGATCCGGGATGGAGACCGGCCCGGAGACCAGGGTCACGGTGGCGCCGGCCTCGGCGGCGGCAGCCGCGATCGCGTGGCCCTGGCGCCCAGAGGAGCGGTTGGCGAGGTAGCGCACCGGGTCGATCGGCTCGTGGGTCGGCCCGGAGGTCACGAGCACCCGACGGCCGGCGAGGGGGCGGGCGGGCGCGCTCCGGCGGCCCGACAGGAAGCCGAGGCCCGGGGCCCCGTCGCCCGCCTCGGCCAGCATCCGCTCGAGGGCGTCGGCGATCTCGTTGGGCTCGGCCATGCGGCCGGGGCCGGTCTCCGCCTCGGCCATCTTGCCGGCATTCGGCCCGACGAGGCGGATTCCGTCGCCCTCCAGGGTCGCGCGGTTGCGGCTCGTCGCGGGATGCGCCCACATCTGCACGTTCATGGCCGGGGCGATCAGGATCGGCAGGGTGGTCGCCAGCAGGATCGTGGTCGCGAGGTCGGCGGCGTGGCCCCCGGCCATCCGGGCCATCAGGTTGGCGGTCGCCGGCGCCACCACGACGGCGTCCGCCTGGCGGGCCAGCTTGATGTGGCCGATATCCGCCTCCTCGGCCCGGTCGAACAGGTCGGTATGGGCCCGCTCGCCCGCGAGCGCCGCGGCAGCGAGCGGCGTCACGAATTCCTGCGCCCCCGCGGTCAGCACCGGGCAGACGCTGGCGCCCCGCTCGCGCAGGCGCCGGATCAGGTCGAGGGCCTTGTAGGCTGCGATGCCGCCGCCGATGACGAGGAGGACGCGGCGGTTGGCGAGCGTTTCAGTCATGACGGAAAGCCTCTGCCTGAGCCGGCGCGCCCGTCAAGCGGGCCGGGGGTCAGGCCGCCGCCGGGACCGCCGGCGCCTTCAGGCCGCCGAAGCGGCGGTCCCGGCGGGCGAAGTCGGCCGTCGCCGCGGCGAGATCGTCGGGGCCGAAATCGGGCCACATCCGATCGGTGAAGTGGAGTTCGGCATAGGCCGCCTCCCACAGCAGGAAATCCGACAGGCGCTGCTCGCCGCCGGTGCGGATCACGAGGTCCACGTCCACCGGCGAGCCGTGCATCTGCCCGGCCACCAGCGCGCCGAAACTCTCGCGGGAGGCGTCGCCGCCCTGGAGCGCCTGCGCCGCCGCGATGATGGCGTCCCGCGCGGAATAGTCGACGCAGATCCGCAGGTGCAGGCGGGTGCCGGCCGCCGTGGCCGCCTCGGCGGCCGCGATCGCCTCCGGGATGCCCCGGGGCAGGCGGTCGCGCCGGCCCACGACGCTGAGCCGGGTGCCGGTGCGGGCGAGCCGCTGGGTCTCGTTGCGCAGGTAGGAGCGCAGCAGCCGCATCAGGCCGCCGACCTCGTCGTCGGGGCGCTGCCAGTTGTCGGCCGAGAAGGCGTAGAGCGTGAGCGTGCCGATGCCGAGATCCGGGCAGGCCTCGGCGGTGCGCCGGATCGCCTCGACGCCGCGATGGTGGCCGGCCAGACGCGGCAGGCCGCGCTGCGTCGCCCAGCGCCCGTTGCCGTCCATGATGATCGCGGCGTGCAGCCCCCCCGGCCCCGCTTCGCTTTGCATCGTAAAGTCTCCCGGCATGGGCGTATCGCTGAGGTTTATTCGGTTTGCGTTGACAGTCTCTGCGCGATCCGGCGTTCTCAGGCCGGTTTCGTGGCCGGATCGAGGCCGCGCACCCCGCCATCCGGACTTCGCTCGGCCGCCGCCGCCGCGTCGCGCACCACCTGCTCGAGCACGCCGAGATAGAAGATGAAGCGCCGGCGCCCGGTCGGCGTCATCCGGCACACCGTCTGCGTCCGGTTGAGCGAAAACCCCTTTTCGAGGCTCACCAGGTCGGCCTCGCTGAGCACGGCCAGGTGGCGGCTCAGGTTGCCGTCGGTCAGCCCGCATAGGCGCTTGAGGTCGGGGAACGGCAAGCCCTTGGGATGGGCCACCAGGGAGGTGAGCACGCTGAGCCGCGCCCGCTCGTGGATGATCCGGTCCAGCCCCTCGTAGGAGAACCGTCCGTCGTCGCGGTCAGAGGTCATCATCGAAGGCCCGGGCGCCGCGATGGATGAGGCCGGCCAGCCAGATCTGGCCGACCACGAAGGGGAGCCCCATGGTCCAGGGCGACAGGGTGCGGGTCTCGGCCGCGAACGCCAGCGCGGCGAGGCCGGTGAGCAGGTACCAGGCGCCGACCCCCTGGACCGCCCGGGGCAGGATCCGCGCCGAGGCGAACAGGCCGAGCCCGACCAACACCTGCCACAGGCCGGGCAGCATCCAGACCTCTTCCGGAGCGAAGCGGGCGATCACCAGGGCGAGGCACGCCCCGGTGCCGGCGGCCGGCATGAACACCTCGATGGCGTTCCACACCATCGCGTCGGCCAAGCCGGAATGGAGCCGGCGGCTGCGCCGGACCGCCTCGACCCCGATCAGCGCGAACGCCACCAGGGCGGCGCCGATCCACAGGCCGAAGAACAGGGCCGGCCGGGCCGACGGATCGCCGAGCCACAGGGCCTGGCCCACCGCGCAGGCGAGCGACAGGCCGCCGGTGCCCGCCACGGTGGCGGCGCCCAGGCCGCGGAAGGCCGTATCGCGGGCGATCTGCGACCGGATCGCCACGATGTCGGCCAGCGCCTTGTCCAGGTCCTGCATGAGCTTCAGCCCCCGCCCTGCATCATGCTTTGCGCCGCAAAGTACCGACGGGCTCCGGTCGCCGCAAGCCAATTCACCGGGTGATGGGACCGAATTTTCTCAGCATCGACCGGTCCGGTCCAGGCCAAAGCACGGTGAATTCTACCTAAGAGTTGTAATTATCCATCTTCGCGGCGAAGAGCATCGAGATCGAGCGGGGCCGTGACCATCCGCAGGGCGCCGTCCGGAGCGCGGGGCCACTCCGCCTCCGGCCGGTCCCGGTAGAGCTCGACGCCGTTCCCGTCCGGGTCGCGCAGGTACAGGGCCTCGCTGACCCCGTGGTCGCTGGCGCCGTCGAGGGGGATGCCGGCCGCCTCGACCCGGCGCAGGGCATCCGCCAGGGCGGCCCGGGTCGGGTAGAGCAGGGCGAGATGGTACAGGCCGGTGGTGCCCGGGGCCGGCGGCAGCCCGCCGAGGCTCTCCCAGGTGTTGAGCCCGATATGGTGGTGGTAGCCCCCGGCCGCGACGAAGGCGGCACGCGTGCCGAAGCGCTGGGTCAGGCCCAGGCCGAGGATCCCGCAATAGAACCCGAGCGCCCGGTCCAGGTCGGCCACCTTGAGGTGGACGTGCCCGATGCGGGTCTCGGGATGGATCGGTGCGGTCATCGGCGGGCCTCATCCGGGAAAGCGTGAAAACTCCGCGCGGCCGAGGGTTTCTCGCGGCGCGTACGGGGCCCATATTGGACCCATGCCCGCTCCGAAGAACACGCCCGCTCCGAAGAAGCCGCGCGCCGTATCCGTCTCGGCCTCGTCAGCCAAGGCGTCGAAGCCCGAGCTGAAACCGCTCGACACCTACCTGGCGGAACTGCTGAACCCGGCGCTGAACCGCAACCGGCCGCCGACGATCGCGCCGGAGCCGGAGAAGCCGCGTCCGGGCAAGCCCAAGGGACGGCCCGCCAAGGAGTCGATCGGCAAGGCTGCCACCCGCAAGGTCGAGATCGCCCGCGACGGCTTCGCCGAGGCGCCCCAGGCCGGCTACGCGCTCGGCGACGCGGCCGATGTCGATCCGCGCCTCGCCCAGGCCCTGGGGCTGACCCCGCCCGAGGACGGGCCCGTGCCCGCGGGCGCAGAGCTGCCGGATCCGGGCGGCGACGGCGGCGCCTCCGCGACCGTGACGGCGCTGGAGCGGCTGCTCATCGAGGGCAACCCGCTGTTCAAGGACGGCCAGACCTGGGTGCCGCACCGGCCGGACCGGCCGCAGAAATCCGAGGGCGGCCTCCGGTTCACGCTGAAATCCGAGTTCGAGCCGGCGGGCGACCAGCCCACCGCCATCGCCGAATTGGTGAAGGGCGTGCAGGCGCACGAGCGCGACCAGGTCCTGCTCGGGGTCACCGGCTCGGGCAAGACCTTCACGATGGCCAAGATCATCGAGCGCACACAGCGGCCGGCCCTGATCCTGGCGCCGAACAAGACGCTCGCCGCGCAGCTCTACGGCGAGTTCAAGTCGTTCTTCCCGGACAACGCCGTCGAGTATTTCGTCTCCTATTACGACTACTACCAACCCGAAGCGTATGTCCCGCGCTCCGACACGTTCATCGAGAAGGAATCGTCGATCAACGAGCAGATCGACCGGATGCGCCATTCGGCCACCCGCGCCCTGCTGGAGCGGGACGACGTGATCATCGTCGCCTCGGTGTCGTGCATCTACGGCATCGGCTCGGTCGAGACCTACACGGCGATGTCGTTCACCGTGACGCTGGGCGAGAAGATCGAGCAGCGCCAGCTCGTAGCCGACCTCGTGGCCCTCCAGTACAAGCGGATCCAGGCGGATTTCGCCCGCGGCACCTTCCGGGTGCGGGGCGATTCCATCGAGCTGTGGCCGGCCCACCTGGAAGATCGCGGCTGGCGGATCGGCATGTTCGGCGACGAGATCGAGTCGATCGTCGAGTTCGACCCGCTCACCGGCAAGAAGATCGCCGAGCTGAAATTCGTGAAGGTCTATGCCAACTCCCACTACGTCACGCCACGGCCGACGCTGCAGCAGGCGATCAAGGGCATCAAGAACGAGCTGAACGGCCGGATCGAGGAATTGACCAAGATGGGCCGGCTGATCGAGGCCCAGCGCATCGACCAGCGCTGCACCTTCGACATCGAGATGATCGAGGCCACCGGCGCCTGCAACGGCATCGAGAACTATTCCCGCTACCTCACCGGCCGCCGGCCCGGCGAGCCGCCGCCGACCCTGTTCGAGTACCTGCCCGACAACGCCCTGGTGTTCACGGACGAGAGCCACGTCACCGTGCCGCAGATCGGCGGCATGTACCGGGGCGACTTCCGCCGCAAGGCGACCCTGGCGGAGTACGGCTTCCGCCTGCCGTCCTGCCTGGACAACCGGCCGCTGCGCTTCGAGGAATGGGACGCGATGCGGCCCCAGACGGTCCACGTCTCGGCCACGCCCGGCAAGTGGGAGATGGAGCGCACCGGCGGCGTCTTCGCCGAGCAGGTGATCCGCCCCACCGGCCTGGTCGACCCGGTGATCGAGATCCGCCCGGCGCGCGCGCAGGTCGACGACCTGCTGGGCGAGGTCAAGGCGGTCGCCCTGGCCGGCTACCGGACCCTCGTGACCACGCTGACCAAGCGCATGGCCGAAGACCTCACCGAGTACCTGCACGAGAACGGCGTGCGGGTGCGCTACATGCACTCCGACATCGACACCCTGGAGCGGATCGAGATCATCCGCGACCTGCGGCTCGGCGCCTTCGACGTCCTGATCGGCATCAACCTGCTGCGCGAGGGCCTCGACATCCCGGAATGCGCCCTGGTCGCCATCCTGGACGCCGACAAGGAGGGCTTCCTGCGCTCGGAGACCTCCCTGGTCCAGACCATCGGCCGGGCCGCCCGGAACGCCGACGCGCGCTGCATCCTGTACGCCGATTCCATCACCGGCTCGATGGAGCGGGCGATGGCCGAGACCGAGCGGCGCCGCACCAAGCAGCTCGCCTACAACGAGGAGCACGGCATCACGCCCCAGAGCGTCAAGCGCGGGATCAGCGACATCCTCAACAGCGTCTACGAGCGCGACCACGTCCAGGTCGATACCGGCCTGGCCAAGGACGCGATCACGGTGGGCCACAACCTCAAGGCGGTGCTGGCCGACCTGGAGAAGCGGATGCGGACGGCCGCCGCCGATCTCGACTTCGAGGAGGCCGCGCGCCTGCGCGACGAGCTCAAGCGTCTCCAGGCGACGGAGCTGCTGGTCTCGGACGACCCGATGGCCCGGCAGGGCGACGTCGAGCGCGAGGCCGGCAAGTACGGCCGCAAGGCGCCGCGCGGCGCCGGGGCGACCCGGATCTCGAAGCCGGAACTCGACAACATGGGCCCGGGCACCGACCGCGAGATGCCGGCGGGGGCGGTGGCCTGGCAGGAGCGGCCCAAGCCGCGCTCGACGCAGGGCCTCGGCGGCCAGAAGCCGAAATACAAGGGCGGGGGCGGCCGCAAGCGCGGCTGACCGCGCCGGTTTCAGGCGGCCCGGTCGTCCCGGCCGGCATAGCGGCTCGCCACCGCCTCGCCCTCGTCGACCAGCGCCTCGGCGATCCGGAGCGCGAGGGCGTCGCAGGCCTCGTCGTAGGCGTGGGGATCCGCCTGCACGGCCGCCCGCGTCACCGCGCCGACCCGGTCGCGGACGATGTCGCGGGCGATGCGCAACGCATCGGCGAAGGGCTCATAGGGGCGCGGCATGCTCGCTCCGGCGACGGATCGGGCCGTCACGGCCCGGGTGGCGGCTGCAACGAGCATCCGGGGGAAAACGTTCCCGCCTGGTGCTGGGCGTCTTCGCATGCCGGGCCAGACCAGGGCTTCACGCCGCTTGCAGCGCGGTCCACTCACGCGTCCCGTGAAACCCGCAGGGTCTTGTCTGGATTCCGCACCACGTAGATGGCGGCGACGAGGCCCTGGCGGACCTGCAGGGCCGTCGTCTGCATGAGGCCGGGCGTCTCGACGGTCACGAAACCCGGCAGCCCGTCGATGACGGCATAGCGCACAAGCCGGGATGAATTCCGGGCGAAGTCGCGGGCCCTGGCCTCGTGACGGACGAGCACGGCGTCCCGCCCGATCAGCGGTTCCGGCGACGCCGGAACCTTGCCGCCGCCATCGACTGTGGCGACCACGTCGTCGGCCAGGAGGGTGCGCAGCGCACCCATATCGCCGCTGCGCGAAGCGGCGAAGAACGCGGCGGCGATCTTGAGGCCCTCCTCCCGGTCGACAGTGAAGCGTGGCCGCGCTTCCCGGAGATGCGTCCGGGCGCGGCTGGTGAGCTTGCGGCACGCCGCCTCTTCCCGTCCGATCGCCCGGGCCACATCCGGGAACGCCATCCCGAACACGTCGTGCAGCAGGAACGCCGCCCGCTCCAGCGGCGACAGGCGCTCCAGCGCCATCATCAGCGGCAGGGTGATGTCGTCGAGATCGTCGCCCGCATCGGGATCGAAGATCGGCTCCGGCAACCATGGTCCGATATAGGTTTCCCGCCGGCAGCGGGCCGATTTCAAGTGATTGAGGCAGAGCCACGTGACCACGATCCGCAGGAACGCGGCCGGCTCCCGTACCGTGTCCCGATCGGCGGCCAGCCAGCGTGCGTAGGCATCCTGAACCACGTCCTCCGCGTCGGCCATCGAACCCAGCATGCGGTAAGCAAGCCGGACCAGGCCCGGGCGGGATTCCTGGAAGCTCGGTTCGGGGGCGGCGGCCCCGTTGCACGGCGCGATCACAGACCCGGCGCCTCCAGGCCGCGCACGAACTGGCGCGTGACCTGCGCGACGCGTCGGCCGAGATGGCGCGCGGTCGCCAGATCGGCCTCCGGAGGCGCGCGGTCGGGACCCGCGTCCGTGTTCGACTGCGCCGCCGCGCCGAGCCAGTAGCCGAGCCGATTCAGATCCTGCTCCGAGCCCGTGGTCGAACAGTTCGCGGGCGGGAGGTCCAGGCTGACCCAGTGCATGCCGTGCTGCGCCGCGAACAGGGCCAGCTGGATCAGCGTGGCGAGCTTATCGCCGGCCATCGCACCGGAATTTGTGAACCCGGCGGCGATCTTGCCCTTCCACGGATAACCCTTGGCCATCACCCGGTTCGAGGTCGATTCCTGGAACGTTTTGAACGCCGCGGACGGCCCGGCCACATACGTCGGGGCGCCGAAGATGATGGCCGGGGCGGCCTCCAGCACGGCCCAGGACCGCTCCACGTCTGCGACGGGCAAAATCAGGGCGTCGGCACCTTCGACGAGCCTCACCCCCTGTGCCACAGCCTCGGCCTGGCGGGCCGTGTGGCCGTAGCCCGAGTGGAATACGATGGCGATCCGCATGGATCCGGCGGCCGCCGCCGGATCCTCACGACGCTCCGTCACGCGAATGTCGACCATGATCCCCCCTGTCAGTCCGGTCCCGGATGACATGACAAGGAAGCCCCGCCCGGTGTGACATGCGCGTGAGTCCGGCAACGACCCTTTTATGAAGCGCGTTTCGGCCGGCGCTGGACAGGGGCACGGTCCCGTCCCAGATCGATCCTCGTTGAAGCAGGCGAACGACGATGACCTCCGAGACGAACACGCCCCCGGCCCTCGACGACGCGACCCTGGCTTTCGCGGGCCGGGTCTTCCAGTTCGCCCGGATGGGCCACGCCGACGAGCTGGCGGAGCTGTTCGGGCAGGGGCTCCCGGCGAACCTGCGCAACGACAAGGGCGACAGCCTGCTGATGCTCGCGGCCTATAACGGCCAGGCGGACGCCACCCGGGTGATCCTGGAGGCCGGCGGCGACCCGGAACTCGCCAACGATCGCGGCCAGACGCCTCTGGCCGGCGCCGCGTTCAAGAACGACCTCGCCGTTGCCCGACTGCTGCTCCAGCACGGCGCCGCGGTGGACGGCACCGGCACCGGCAGCCGCACCGCCCTGATGACCGCGGCGATGTTCGACCGCACCGAGATGGTGGCGCTGCTGCTGGAGCACGGCGCCGACCCGGACTTTCGCGATGCCGCCGGCCAGAGCGCCGCCGACATGGCCCGGGCCATGGGCGCCCAGGCGACCCCGGGCCAGCTCGACGCGGCGGCACGGAAGACGGGGTGAGGGATCAGGGATTTTTCGACGAAGGGGGCCGACGGGACGACCGCCATGCTCTGCGCGCGCAACGTCACACAGGGCTCGACGGAAGGAAGCGGGATCGTTCGTCGAGGGCGGCAGATAGGTAGGCGGCGGAGTCCTCCGGCGTACGCAGATACGTCGAAACGTCGAAGGGCCGGGTGGGAGTCTCGGGATCAGCCAAGAGCGGCCTTCGCGAACCGTCTACGCGCCTTCGTGAAAGTGGCCAGCGAAGCATGAACAAGACGCGACACCGAACCTGCCTGCCGTTCGCTTGTCCCGACCAATCATCACGCCGACCGTTGCTTTAACAAAAGCTGGATCGCCAAGGCCACGCGATCCCGTGCGGTCGCCGAGCCGAGCTTTGCCATACCTTCTTCGGCCAGTGAAATGACTGCCAGAGCATCGGCACGGGTGACGCGATGCGTCGGGTCGTAATCCGCACTGTGTCGCTGAAGCATGAGCCCCTGGAAGATGTCTCCGACCTGAATCAGCTCGGGAGGAAATCCGAAGGTGCGCAGCTGTCTGCAGGCCTTCTTGACGTCCCCGTGATTCAGGGCGCGATACGCGTGTCGCCAGGCCTTGTCGGGCCGAGCCCGTCCCGTTCCGACAAGCCGGTCCGCACATTCTTTCGCGAGCGCATGGAAGAGCGCGTAATAGGCCGAGCTGATCGCGCGCTTGAGGTCCGACTGCCGCGGCTTGCCGGGACTCGCCCGCGCCAACCGCCGTGCAGTCCCGAGCAACTCCCGGCTCATCGCCGGCTGCGCGGCTCAGGCATGGCGTCCTGGACCTTGTGCCGTATGTAGCCGAAGCGCGGCTCTTTCAGTTCGAAGAGCGTGTCATTCAGTTTTGTGAGAGCCCCGGACGCGACCTTGAAATCGGGCTCGGCTTCGGGATCCCGATAATGGACGTTGACGAGGATGACGGGATCGCCATCGGCATCCTCGGACTCCGTGACTTCAACCTCGCTGACGCCGAAGCGGCCGAGCTCTTGCCACACGACGGCTTCGATCGCGGCCCGAAGCGTGGGGGAGATGTCCGCACCGATCATGTCTGCGCCCTGCCGCGCATGAGAAACATCCTGGCTCGAAACGCACGTCGGACCGAAGACGAGGCTAGCATAGATCGTTGGCGCTCGCTGGCGATCTCTTTCTAAGTGAGTTGATGTACCCAGGAAGTCGAGCCGACCTCGGATCCCAAGCTTTCCAGACACTCCGCTGCCCGGATCGCGTCGAGGACGCAAACCCGGTGCGTCGGCTCCAACGTCGAGGGGGGACGACACGACGGGCGCCGGAAACTCTCGCCCGGGACGGCAGCGGCACGGGATGCGCAGGAATGGGCGCGTTGTATTCACGAGCCGGGCACGTCAAGGAATAGAGAACCGATAAAACTCGAGGAAACGCCGTGCCGCCCATGACCGCACTTCGCCCCGCGCTGATCGCCGTCGCGATCCTCCTACCCGCCGCCGCCCGCGCCGCCGAGACCCCCTGGCCGGCCTTCGGGCACGACCACAGCAACCGCAACTTCTCCGACCTCACCCAGATCGACCGTGCCAGCGTCGCGCGGCTGCGGCCGGCCTGGATCTTCCAGACCGGGGTGACGGGCTATTTCCAGGCGCAGCCGGTGATGGTCGACGGCGCGCTCTACACGTCCACGACCCAGAACAACGTCGCGGCGCTCGATGCCCGCACCGGCCGGCCGCTCTGGACCTACACGCACAAGCCGCGCACGGAAAAGATCTTCGGCCCCCCCTCCAACCGCGGGGTCGCGGTCTCGGACGGCCTCGTGTTCGAGGCGACCATGGACGGGCGGCTGATCGCGCTCGACGCCAAGACCGGCCGGCTGGTGTGGGACACGGAGGCGGTGCGCCCGGAGGAGGGCGAGAGCGAGACCGCCTCGGATCTCGCGGGCAAGCTCGGCGGCAAGCCGGTGCAGGGCTCGAGCCGGCTCGGGTTCAAGATGCCGCCGCTGGTGGTCGAAGGGCTGGTGATCGTCGGGGTCACGGGGGCGGGCTACGGCCTGCATATCGCGGACGAGGCCGGCGGGCTCGACGGCGGCGCCGTGGTCGGGATCGAGGGCGGCTACGGACGGCGCGGCTGGCTCGCGGCCTACGATGCCAAGACCGGCGCGGAGCGCTGGCGCTGGTACGTCACCCCGCCCGAGGGCTGGGAGGGCGGCTTCGTCGCCCAGACGGTGGACGGCGTGCCGCTCCAGCGCGACATCGCCGCCGAGAAGGAAGCGGCGCCGGCCAACCGCGACGCCTGGCGGGTCGGCGGCGGCTCGCTCTGGATGACCCCGGCCTACGACCCGGATCTCGGCCTGATCTTCCTCGGCACCGGCAACCCGGCGCCGCAGAATTTCGGCCTGTCGCGCCCGGGGGACAACCTCTACACGATGTGCCTCGTGGCGCTCGACGTCCGCACCGGACAGCTGCGCTGGTATTCGCAGCAGGTGCCGCACGACGAATGGGGCTACGACGTCGCCGCGCCACCGTTCCTGCTCGACGGGCCGAACGGCACCAAGGCCGTGGCCTCGGCCAGCAAGACCGGGTGGATCTACGTCCACGACCGCGCGACGGGGACGCTGCTCGAACGCTCGGCCCCGCTGATCGAGCAGAAGAACCTGTTCGCGCCGCCGACCCCGCAGGGCACCGTGGTGGCGCCGGGGCCGCTCGGCGCCGTGTCGTGGCCGCCCACCGCCTATGACGGCCGCCGCGCCTACGTGCAGGTCCGCCATGGGGCCACGACCTACACGATCAAGACCGTGCCGGCCTCCGGCGACCGGGCGGAGATCCGCTACACCGAGACCAGCGAGGCGAAGGGCGAGCCGTCCTTCAGCACGCTGACCGCCGTGGACCTCGCCGACGGCGGCAAGATCGCCTGGACCCTGCGGTCCGACAGCCGGCTCTCCGGGGGGACGCTCGCCACCGCGGGCGGCCTCGTCTTCTCCGGCGCCGAGGATGGCCACCTCGAAGCCCACGATGCGCGCGACGGCACGCTGCTCTGGCGGTTCCAGTGCGGGGCGGGCATCAGCGGCCCGGCCATGACCTACGCGCTCGACGGCAAGCAGTACCTCGCGGTGGCGGCCGGCGGCGCGTCCTTCACCAAGGCGGCCGGGTTCGGCACCGGCGACGCACTGCTGGTCTTCGCGCTGCCCGATTGACGCCGGCCGAGCTTGACTGGAAGGCTTCCGGTCAAGCTCGGCGACTCGGCGGGACGATGGCGGACGGAAGCAGCCAGGACGGTGCGCAGGCGGGCGCGGCTTCGCAGCCGAGCCAGCGCGGCGCGCCGGTGATCCGCACCATCGCGATGCCGGCCGACACCAACCCGGCGGGCGACATCTTCGGCGGCTGGCTGATGGCCCAGATGGATCTGGCGGCCGGCAACGTGGCGGCCCGGCGCTCGCGCGGGCGGTGCGCCACCATCGCGGTCGACGCGATCACCTTCCACCATCCGGTCTTCGTCGGCGACGAGGTCAGCCTCTACGCATGGCTGATCACGGTCGGGCGCTCGTCCCTGCGCATCCAGGTCGAGGTCTGGCGCCGGGAGCGGGCGAGCGAGACCACCATGAAGGTCACGGAGGCGACCTTCACCTTCGTGGCGATCGGCGACGACCGCCGCCCGCGCCCGGTGCCGGCGGAGTAAGCCCGTGCCGGCAACCGCGCCACCGGAGCCGACGGGCGCGCCGGATGGACAGCACTGTCGCACCGGGTGGGTGACGCAACCCAGGTGATTTCAGCGACGGCGCTCCTGGGCCAGATCGGGCGCGCCGGATCCGCTCCGGTCGGCCCCGTCGATCATGGGTTTTCGCCCCCTCGGTCCATGGTCAACGGGGCCGATCTTTCGGTACGGAGCACGCTGGATGACGGAAGGGTCTTCGAAGGATCCGGACTTCTGGGACGGCCTGGCCGTGCATGTGACCACGAAGGTCGAACCCGTCCTGCGGCAGGGGCCGCGCGCGCGAAAGCCGGTGATCGCCTACCTGCGGGACCTGGAGGCGGTGGCCCGGCAGGAATGCGACAGCCGGAGCGTGATCCAGATCCTCGCCTCCGCGCGGCGCGTCCTCGGGGATCGGGAACAGGTCGAACCGTCGAACGGCCCCTTCTCGCGGACCTGATTCTGCGTCGCGGCGGGCGGCGTCAGCGCACCCGTTCCAGCTGCCGCTTGATCCAGTCCTGCGCTTCGTCGAGATCGGAGAACGTCGGCCGGTTCGGGGTGTCGACCCGGCCGAAGCCGGCCTCCAGGAACCACATCCCGGCCATGTCCTGGTGAAAGCCCGAGAGCTTCACCAGCACCGCCGCGAGGAACCCATCAGCGAAGACCAGCTGACCCTCAGTGTCGTAGCTGCCCGTCGCGACTTGGATGGGTTGCAGGCGTAGGTTCATGCCGCAGCTTGGTCTCCAAGATGCAGGTAATTGGGCCGGAACTCCGCCAGCGCCCGCAGGCGGGGCAGGTCGAGGATCTTGAGCCGTCTCGTCCTCAGTTCAATCAGCCCCTGTCGCCGGAGTTCCCCGAGGGTGCGGTTCACGTGCACGGGCGTGAGCCCGGCGGTGTCGGCGAGGTCCATCTGGGTGACCGGAAGTTCGTAGCTGTCGCCCGGCGCCAGACCCACCGCGCGCAGGCGCAGCAGCAGCTCGCAGAGCAGGTGCGCCAGCCGCTCCAGGGCCGAACGGCGGCCGACGTTGACCAGCCACTCGCGCAGGGTGGCCTCGTCCACGAGCTGGGCCTTGCGCAGCCCCCGGGCGATCTGCGGATGGTTCGCCAGGAGGTCGGCCACCGTCTCGGGCGCCAGGCGCACGACCTCGCAGGCCGACAGGGCCGTGATGGTATGGTCCATCGCGCTCAGAAGGGCGACGTCGAGATCGCACAGGTCGCCCGGCACCAGGTACGCCATGATCTGCCGGGCGCCGCTCACCCGCAGCTTGTGCCGGACCGCCACGCCGTTCATCACCAGGAACACGCCGTCCGGGCGGTCGCCCTCGCGCACCAGGTCGGTGCCGGGGGTGACCCGGCGCGGCTCGGCGCTGATCCGCGCCAGCGTGACCCGGTCCGCGTCCGACAGGGTGGTGAGGCCGCTCAGCTTGCGGATCAGCGGATTGCCCGCGGTGCCGGCGGGCCGGAGGCGCGGCACCGGGGCGGCTCTTGCACGCACCGACGCCGCCATCAACTCACGGAGCGCGGCCACGACGTCGAAGGACAAGGCCGGCTTGAGGAGCCAGGGCACGCCCGCGAGGTCGGGCGTCAGATGCTGGTCCTGACCCGCCTCCAGGTGGACGAGGATCGGCACGTCGAGCCGGCGCAGGGTGTGCGCGAGCTCGATGAAGCTGCCGTCCTTCAGCGCGCCGTCGACGAACGCCAGGTCGGGCTTCCGCTGCACCAGCAGGCTCAGCGCCTCGGCCGTGGTCCTGGCCGGCCCGAGCACGCGGTAGCCGGACCTCTCGAGGGCGTCGCTCAGGTCCATGCCGATCACGGCGTCGCTCTCGGCGAGCAGGATGGCACGCTGTTGGCCCATCTGTGGCATGCAAAGCTCCCGGCGGTCGAGCCGTCCGATCATTCGGCTCACGCATGAATGGATAACGCAAGCTGTAAACCTAGGCTCCCGTGTTATGGAAGGTGCATCCGTATATCGGTATGGTACCCCACCATACGGAATACTGCGTTTTCCGCTAACATAGGTTTGAATTCGAGGCTTGATACCGCCAATTCGACTGGATTATTAGAATGTCGCCTGCCGGCTGATCCGGGCGCAGGCGCTTGAGAGACGGCGTGTGCTCTTGCCCCGACGGGAGCGAAAGCGTGCCCCAGCCTGAGCAATCCAGTATCCGCAATCATCTGCTGAAGGCGCTCGCGCCCGGCGACTTCGCTCTGCTGCAGCCGCACCTGCAGCCCGTGACGACGGTCCTGCACCAGCCGCTCATCGAGGCCGACGTACCGATCCGGCAGCTGTACTTTCCCGAGGTGGGCTTCGGCTCGATCGTCACCCACGGCGCGGACAGGAAGGTCGAGGTCGGCATCGTCGGACGCGAGGGTCTGGGCGGCGCCTCGCCCATCCTGCTGGGCACCGATCGCACGCCCCACGAACACTTCGTCCAGAACGCCGGCATGATGCTGGTCATCGATACCGAGGCGCTGTACGCGGCCGTCGCGGAGAGCCCGCGGCTGCACACGCTGCTCCTGCGCTCGATCCAGGTTCAGATCCTCCAGACGGCGCAGACCGCCTTCGCCAACGCGAGCTACACGGTCGACATCCGCCTCGCCCGCTGGCTGCTGATGTGCCACGACCGGCTCGACGGCGACGAGCTCCTCCTCACGCACGAGTTCCTGTCGATGATGCTGGGCGTGCAGCGGTCCAGCACGACCCTGGCCATCCAGACGCTGGAGGGGCATCGCCTGATCCGGGCCCGGCGCGGCCGCATCACGATCCTGGACCGGGCGGCTCTGGTGGCGGTGGCCGACGACAGCTACGGCCTGCCCGAGCGAGAGTTCGCCCGGCTGATCAAGGGGGCGTGATGCCGCGCTACTTCTTCAACGTCCGGCATCGTCCCGGCCCGGCGGGGCTGGCCGTGGATACGGAAGGCGAGGACTGCGCGGACCTGGGCGCGGCGCGCGCGAATGCCCTGGCCCAGGCGCGCGGGATGATCGCGCGGGAGCGCCACACGTTCATCCGCGACTGGATGGAGTGCGCCTTCGAGATTGGGGACGAGGCGGGCGAGCTGGTGCTCACGGTGCCGTTCCACGATACCGTCCCCGACGAGGACCCGGGCTGAGGGCGCTTGTGTCGGACGCTCGCCTCGGGCTGGGACGTCGATGGTGCGGAAGCGGATCGCGCATCGCAGCTTCTTCCCGCCTGCCGTACGACCACGGATGCGGCGGCGGCTTCGGCTCGTCACCCAGATGCGAACGACCCTGTTCACCCCGCCGCCAACGCGTAGCGCGTCCGCAGCCGCAGGCCGAACACCGCCATCATGAACATGCAGCAGGTGGCGTTGTTGCCGTTGTACAGCACGGTCTCGAACGAGGCCGAGACGAGGCCCAGGAACCACAGGCGCAGGAACAGCAGCGTCTCGGCATCGAGGCCGCGCCCCCCGGCGACGCGCTGCAGGTCGCGGACCGGCGCCAGCACGAACGCCACCACGGTGAGCGCCAGGAATGGGAATCCGCCGATCAGCGCCGTGTCGAGGTAGGCGTTGTGCGAGTGGTTGGCGGTGTTGACCCAGGTGAGTTCCTCGGAGCCGCCATACATGGTCCGCTCGGTCATCCAGAATGCGCCGATGCCCCAGCCCCGCCAGGGGCGGACCATGATGTTGTCCAGGGCGAACTGCCAGATCTCGCTGCGCCCCGTGAAGGTCGCGTCGGTCAGGAGCGTGCCGACCGCATCCTGAACCGCCGGGATCAGGATCGAGCCGATCGAGACCAGCGAGAACCCGGCGATCGGCCCGAGCAGCAGCAGCGCCCGCAGGCCCCGCCCGGTCAGGATCCGGCACAGGCCGGTGACCGCCAGGATCACCGGCAGGAGCAGGATCGCGGTCTTGGAGCCGCTGGCCACCAGGAAGCCGAGGGCCAGGAGCACGATGGTCCAGCCGAGCACGCGGCTCGCGGCGGCGGCGACGTAGAACCCCACGATCACCAGGATCACCATGGCGGCCCCGGCCTCGTTCTTCTGCGGGAAGATGCCCCGCCACAGGCCCGGATGGCTCGGATCGGAATTCACGTCGAAGGCCGAGTGGATCGCCAGATCCGGCACCAGGGCCACCGCCAGGTACGACGCGACCAGGATCACCAGGGCGGACCAGGCCATGGTCAGGGCCAGCTGCCGCGGCGAGCGCGCGACCAAGAGCACGCCCGCCGACAGCATCGTGGCGATGCCGAGCAGGGCGAGCCGCCGCAGCGACAGGCTCGGCTCCACCGACAGGAGCGCGGTGAGCCCGAGCCAGGCGCCGCACAGCATCAGCGGCCAAGTCGCGAGCGGCCGCAGGTGGCGGAACCCGATCCGGTGGATCGCCGCCGCCATGCCGAGTCCCGCCGCCAGGAACAGCACCTGGGTCAGCAGGCTGCCATCCTCGGCGGCCGCCAGCGAAGACCGGTCGGACAGGTCCTTGAGCCAGTCGTGGTTCCACAGCAGGACGAACACCGCCCCGTTCAGGAGCACGCGCACGACATCCGGCAGGTCGCGCCCGGCTACGCCGTACTGAGCCGTCCCGGCCGGGATCCCGATCGCCGCGTCCGCCGTAGCCATGCCGTTCCACCGCAGCAGCCGCGTGATGCGGCGCTTGTCATTGTAGCGGGTGTGGACGCCGGGGCGATGGGGCGACCGACAGTTGCAGCGGAAGATCTGGCGATAACCTTAGCGGGGGCGATCGCAGGAGGGGGCCTGCGAAGGCGACGGCTTAAGATGACAGATCTGGAATCGGAGATACCTCCTGGCGTATAGATCCACGTACGGCATAACGTTGAGGTACCCCATGAGGGCCAAGGTCATGCCTGATGGACGGATGAGCCTGCCCGCCGACCTCCGCAAGAGGCATGGGCTCGGCAATGGCGGCGAGGTCATCGTCGAAGATGTCGGGGACGCCATCGTGCTCCGGACGCTGGATCAGGTGGTGGCGCGCGCGCAGGATATGAGCCGCCGGTTGATCGGCGGCCACGTCGGCGCCTCGGTCGAGGATTTCCTGGCCGACCGCGCCCGCGAGGCCGAGCGCGAGTGACACGCTTCGTCCTCGGTGCCTCGGCTCTCCTCGCGCTCCTGCTCGGAGAGCGTGGGGCCGACACGGTCAAGGCCGGGCTCGGCGGTTCTGTCATGACGACCGTCAACCTCGCCGAGGTGATCAGCGACTACGCCAAGCTCGGTGCTGGACGCCACGACATCGAGATGCTGCTGCGGCCCCTGCCGATCCGCCTGTTTCCCGTCGATGCGGCATTGTCCTACGACGCGGGCCTCTTACGTTCGATCACGCTCGAAGGCGGCCTGTCGCTCGGGGACCGCTATTGCTTGGCTCTGGCGAAGCGAGAAGGCGTACCCGCCCTCACGGCGGAGCGGCGCTGGCCGGACATCGCCGGGGCCGCCGGTGTCACGATCGAGCTGATCCGCTGAGGCAGGGATCCTCTGAGGCACGACTTTCTTGATGTGACGCTCCGTCGAGCAGACTGCTCTTGCCGCCGCTCCTGCATCGGGCGTGGCGGCCAGTTCGATCCGGCCCAGATCGTGGGAACACCCGCCGGCCCCGCGCAGACAACAGGTGCACCATGACCCGATCGGCATCCCGGGCGGTCATCGTCCAGCCCGGCGGCGGCTTCGACAAAGTGGGGTTCGGCGAGCGGCCCGTGCCTGAGCCGGGACCCGGCGCGATCACCGTGCGGCTGCGGGCGAGTTCGCTCAACTATCACGACTACGCCGTGGTCAGCGGCCTGTGGGGGCCGAGCGAGGCGCGGGTGCCGATGTCCGACGGCGCCGGGGAGATCGAGGCCGTGGGCCCGGGCGTGGACGGGTTCGCGGTGGGCGACCGGGTGGTCAGCACGTTCTTCCCGACCTGGCTCGACGGCACGCCGCTCGTCGAGGGCTTCGCGACCGTGCCGGGCGACGGGGTCGACGGCTACGCCCGCGAGCGGGTGACGGCGCCCGCGACCGCCTTCACCCACGCCCCCCGGGGCTGGGATCATGCCGAGGCCGCGACCCTGACCACGGCCGCGCTCACCGCGTGGCGGGCGCTCCACGCCGATGCCGGGCTCAAGGGCGGCGACGTGGTGCTGGTGCAGGGCACCGGCGGCGTGTCGCTGTTCGCCCTGCAATTCGCCAAGGCGGCGGGCGCGACCGTGATCGCCACCTCGTCCAGCGACGCGAAGCTCGAGCGCCTGCGCGCCCTCGGCGCCGACCACCTGATCAACTACCGCGCCGACCCGGCCTGGGGCGAGACCGCAAGGCGCCTGACCGACGGGCGCGGCGTCGATCACGTGCTCGATGTCGGCGGCCCCGGGACGCTGGAGCAATCGATGGCGGCCGTCCGGGTCGCCGGCCACATCTCGGTGATCGGGATCCTGACCGGCGTGGCCGGGCCGCTGCCGCTGGTGCCGGCGCTGATCCGGCAGATCCGGCTCCAGGGCGTGCTGGTCGGCAGCCGGAGCCAGCAGATCGCGATGATCCGCGGCATCGAGGCGTGCGGCCTGCGGCCGGTCGTGGACAGCGTCTACCCGCTGGACGAGATCGTGGCGGCGTTCCGGCACCAGGAGAGCAACCGCCATTTCGGCAAGATCTGCATCCAGATCTGAGGGGCGGGAATCGGATAGGGTCGCGGCCTTCGCGGTCGCCACAGCTCCGAGCCGATGCCAACCAACCCTTCTTCGCCGGCGCTGCCGCCGGGCTTTTCCGCGGTCCCGCCGGGCCACATCGCGGCCATCGTCACCAGCCTGGAAATGTTCGAGCCGCCGGCCCCGCGGCCAGAGCGGCCTTTCCCGGCCGGGACGGCGCTCCACCGCCTCGTCCGGCCGGATTGCGAGACCTACCGCAGGCTGTATCGGGCCGTCGGGGCGGAGTGGCTGTGGTTCTCGCGCCTGACCCTGCCGGACGCGGCGCTGCAGGCGATCCTCGACGATCCACGCGTCGAGATCCAGGCGCTGCGCCGGGACGGCACGGATCTCGGCCTGCTGGAGCTCGACTTCCGCGAGCCGGACACCTGCGAGCTCGCCTTCCTCGGCCTCATCCCGAGCGCGGTCGGGCAGGGGCTCGGCCGCACCCTGATCGACGCGGCGATCGAAAGCGCCTGGTCGCACCCGATCCGGCGGTTCTGGGTCCATACCTGCACGTTCGACCATCCCGGGGCGCTCGGCCTTTACCGGCGCTCGGGCTTCACGCCCTGCGCCGTGACGGTCGAAGTCGCACCCGATCCGCGCCTCACCGGCGTCCTGCCCCGGACCTGCGCCCCGCACGTGCCGGTGCTGGCGTGACCGCCGCGCCCCATCGTACCCTTGCGCGCGCGGCGATCGTCGGCCCCGGGTTGCACCACGAGCCCCGGCAGCTCTAGCTTTCCACCGCAGCCCAGAAGGAGTGCGCCGCCGTGAACGACAGGATGAACACCGCTCTTCGCCCCGTCTCGTTCACGCTCCCGGCTCGCCATGTCCGCATTCCTCACCCTGGACGGTGTTTCCCTCCGCACACCTGAGGGGCAGACCCTCTTCGACGATCTGAGACTGTCGCTCGGGGCGGAGCGGGTCGGCCTTGTCGGCCGCAACGGCTCCGGCAAGTCATCGCTCCTGCGCGTCGTCGCGGGTGAGGCCGAGCCCGCCGCCGGTTGCCTGCAACGCTCGGGCACGGTCGGCCTGCTTCGGCAGGACTGGCCCGAAGAATGGACGCTGGCGGACGCGCTCGGGATGGCCGCCCAGTTGGCGACGCTGGAGCGGGTTCTGACCGGAACCGGCAGCCCCGACGACCTCGATACCGCAGACTGGACCCTGGAATCGCGCATCGCGGGAGCGCTCGCAGAGGCAGGCCTGCCCGGATGGCCGCTCGAGCGCCGCGTGGGCACGCTGTCGGGCGGCGAGCGCACGCGCGTCGGCATCGCGCGCCTTCTGGTCGAGACGCCCGATCTCATCCTGCTCGACGAGCCGACCAACAATCTCGACGGGTCCGGGCGGGACGCGATCCAGGCGCTGGTGCGCGGCTGGCGCGGCGGCGTGCTGGTGGCGAGCCACGACCGCGCTCTGCTGGAGCATGTCGACCGCATCGTCGAATTGACGCCCCTCGGTGTTCGGATCGTCGGTGGCGGCTGGTCCGCCTTCGCGGCCTGGCGGGAGACAGAGCGGGCCCGCGCCGCCGCTGAATTGGAGCGGGCCGACATCCAGTTGCGCGACGTGCGCGAGGCCGCACAGCAGGAACGCGAAGCCAAGGCCCGGCGCGACAGGACCGGTCGCGCCGCGGCGGTCAAAGGCTCGGAGCCGAAGATCCTGCTCGGCGCCCGGGCAGAGCGCGCCGAAAAGACCGGCGCCCGCGTCCAGGCCGTCGGCGCGCGGCTGATCGGGGATGCCGCCGCCCGGGCCGGGGCGGCGCGGGCACGCGTCGAGGTGCTGACGCCACTGACCATCGCCTTGCCGCCGAGCGGGCTGCCCTCGGGGGCCGACCTACTCGCCCTGGAGGATGTCGTCGCCGATCCCGGCGGCGGCCCGCTCGGTCCCTGGACGCTCGCGATCACCGGGCCGGAGCGGGTGGCGGTTGAGGGCCCGAACGGCGCGGGCAAGACGACCCTGCTGACGGTGGCGGCGGGTTCAACGATGCCGGTCAAGGGCCGGGTGCGGCGGGCGGAGGGCCGGGTCGCCATGCTCGACCAGCATGTCGGGTTGCTCGACCCCGCCGCCAGCATCCTGGCCAATGTCCGCCGCCTGAACGAGGGTCTGAGTGAACGGGAGGCCTATGCGGTCTGCGCCCGCTTCGCCTTCCGCAACCGCGAGGCCGGGCGGCGGGTGGACACGCTCTCGGGCGGCGAGCGCCTGCGCGCCGGGCTCGCCGCCCTCCTCGGTCGGAAGGAGGCGCCCTGGCTGCTGATCCTCGACGAGCCGACCAACCACCTCGACATCGAGTCCGTCGCGCTGCTGGAGGGGGCGTTGCGGGGCTATGACGGCGCGCTGCTCGTGGTCAGCCACGATCCGGCGTTCCTGCACGCCATCGGGATCGCGCGGACGGTCGAGATTCCGGGCCGGCGCTGAGCGGTGCGGCCCTACCGCCGCATCGTGTACTGCGACCGCCCGGCGGCCTGGCGCATCAGGAACGAGGCCATCTCGGCGAGTTCCGGGGCCTTGGAGCGGAATGTCACCGACAGCGCCAGCAGCGTGTCCTTGTGGTCGAGCCCGGCATAGATGCGCTCCTGCACGGGTACGTGGGCGGCGCGTAGCTTGGCGGCGAGGCTCGCCGTATGCCGGGGCTTCACCACCGTGTCGGAATCGCCCGAGGCCAGGAAGGTCGGCGGCGAGAGCGGGCCCGCGAAGGTCATCGGCTGGGTCAGGGGCAGATCGGGCGCCTGACCGAAGACCTTGACGGTGGTGTCCTGGTCGAGCGGCAGGAAGTTGTAGGGGCCGGACAGGCCCGCCACCGCCTTGATCACCTTGGGATCGACCCCGGCGGCGGTGAGGTAGCGCGGATCGAGCCCGAGCATCACGGCGTTGTAGGCCCCGGCCGAGTGGCCGGCGAGCACGATGCGGCGGGGGTCGCCGCCATAGGCCGCGATGTTGTCCCGCACCCAGGCGATCGCCGCCGCGCCGTCTTGGAGGAAGCCGGGGAACGGCGCCTCCGGGTAGAGCCGGTAATCCGGCATCACCGTCACGAAGCCCTGGGCGGCCAGCGCGTGGCCCACGAAGGCGTAGTCGTCCTTGGAGCCGCTCTGCCAGGAGCCGCCGTAGAAGAACACCAGCACGGGCGCCCGCTCGGCCGCCACGGTGGGGACGTAGACGTCGAGCCGCCGCCGCGGCCCCGCACCGAAGGCCTGATCGCGCACCGCGAGGCGGCCGCCGGCGTCGCGCGGGCCGATCGCGTCGAACAGGGTCAGCGGCGAGGCGGCGCTGAAGCCGTACGCCGCAAGACCGAGCCCGAGAAGGCTGGCAAACGCGATGAGGAGGCGTGTCATATCCCGTCCGGTTGCCCTGATTGGCCCATTCAGGGCTCCGCTCGGGGCGGATTGATGACGCGGGCGGGGCAGCGGGCCATAAATCGTCAGGTCCGGAGCACGATGCAGGCGCCCCCGACCTTGCGGATGCGGCCGCACAGGTCGTCGGCGGCCTGCCGGCTCTGGGCGGGGAGGCGGATCCGGTAGAAGGCCCGGGTGCCGCGGTTGCGCAGGCGGGTGCCGATGATCATCGGCCGGGCCTCGCCGATCACGCCGGCATAGGCGCTGCGCGCACGGTTGAAGCTCTGCAGGGCCAGCGCCTTGGAGAAGTTGCCGGCGAGCTGGATGCCCCAGGGCGCCGCCGGACCCTCGTTCGGCCCCAGCGCGAAGCGGTCGCCGCGCGACGGGATGCGCAGGCTGGCCGTGACCTGCAGGCAGGTCACCGGCGTCTCCGGCTTGGTCTCGGCCCTGGCCTCAGGCTTGGTTTCTTTGGCCTCTCTGGCCTTCGCCTCCGGCGCGCCGCCCTCGGGATACGTGATCGTCCCAGCGGTGCCGCCGCGCCAATCCTCGGCGGGCGTCCCCGTGATGGCGGCGACGTAGGCCCGGGTCTCGGCGGGCAGGCCGCCCTCGCCGGACAGCCACTTGCTGACCCGGCCGGCACCACCGTTATAGGCCGCCGCCGCGAGCCCGAGATTGCCGAACTGCGTCTTCAGGTCCGCGAGCAGGTGGGCGGCGTGCGGGATCGCCTGCTCGGGATCGAACGGGTCGAGCAGGCCGCGCTCCCGGGCCGTGCCGGGCATGAACTGCGCGACGCCCTGCGCGCCGGCCGAGCTCACCACGCCGACGCGAAAACTGCTCTCGCGCCAGATCAGCCGGGTCAGGAACGGCACCGGCAGCCCGCGCGCCTTCGCGGAATCGTCGATGAGGCGGCACAAAGCCTGCTCGACGGTCTCGGTCGCCCCCTCGGACGGGGCCGCCGCGGCCGGGCCGGCGCAGAGCAGCGGGAGGAGGGCGAGGAG